>CAMHIV010000076.1 GCA_946185185.1 uncultured Treponema sp.
TCAAGATTCCGGAAAAACTTGTTCCTGGAACTTATGTTCTGAATTACAAGCGTGACGAGAAAGGTGAAAATTTTGAACAGAGAATGTATTTCCATGTTCGATATTTTGAAGCTGCAAAAATTCAGACTGATATAACAATTCCTGAAGTTACATATTACGGCGGAGATACTATAAGCGCTCAGGTTGAAGGTAGTTATCTTGCTGGAGGAGTTCTTTCCGGGGCTGATTTTGAAAATTCCTGGTATAAGAATCCTGTGCGCTTTTCACCTGATACGCCGGAAAGTGCAGGCTATACTTTTGGTCCTGAAGAAATGGAAGGCTATAAGTACTATCTTTCTGAACAAAAAGGAAAACTGAATCACGAAGGAAAAACTACCGCTTCGTATAAAACGGATAAGATTCAAAGTGGAACAACCTTTATGTATCGGCTTGAATCTTCTTTAACTGATATCAGTAATCAAAAAATTGGCGGACGAAAAACGGTTCTTGTTCATCCTGCAAAATATTACATTGGTGTTGCTGCCAAGTTTTTAAATGGATTTGCAGAAAAAGGAAAGGCAATCGATATTTTCTATATTCTTGTAAAACCTGATGGAACAGAAGCTGATTCTGCGGTTGCAGCGGGAAATTTAAGCTATACCTTGAAGCGTATAAGCTGGGAAGTAAGTAATGTAAATGGCGTCAACGATAATATTTATTCAAGATATCACAAGGTTGAAACCGTAGAAAAAAATGAGAAAATCAAGGTTTCTTCAAAAGGAAACTTTACCATCACTCCGGAAAATTCCGGGGAATATATTTTAACGCTTTCAGGAACGGATAAACGGGGAAATCCTGTTATCACAGATTATGAATTCTATGTAACCGGACGCGATTCATTCTGGTACAACAGCAGTGGTTCGGAAAAAATCGATTTAACTTTTGACAAAAAGATGTATAAACCGGGAGACAAGGCAAAAGTTTTGCTAAAATCGGATCTTCCTGCCGGGAAATATCTTATTACGGTTGAACGCGAAGGAATCTACACAAGTGAAGTTCGTAGTTTCGATTCTCCATGCAATGTGATTGAAGTTCCGGTTGCAATGAATTATGTGCCGTATGCCTATGTTTGTGTTTCATCATATTCAGAGCGAAAAGAACAGCCGGATATCGAATTTGGCCAGAAGGATATGGGAAAGCCAAAATCTTACTATGGAGAAGCTTGTCTTGAGGTGAATCCGTATGTAAAAGCATTTAGCGTTGATATTCAGTTTGATAAAACGATTTACCGTCCTGGAGAAACTGCAACAGTATTCCTTACAGCTACAAAAGATGGAAATGCGCTTCCAAAAGCAGAATTAACTGTAATGGGTGTTGATCGTTCGGTTTTGGATTTGGTGAATTATCATGTTCAAAATCCGATTGAATATTTTTATGGCAAATACGATTTTAAGCATTGTGTAATAGGTGGTGATTCCAGAGATATGCTCATGGATCCGGTTACTTATGCAATAAAAAATCTTGCCGGCGGTGATGCTGATGAACAGAAATCGGAAGAGGAGCGCAGGGATTTTAGACCGACTGCATTCTTTGAGCCGGCTGTTGTTACCGATGAAAATGGAAAGGCAACCTTTAGCTTTGTTGTTCCAAGTCAACTGACCACTTATCGTGTTACGGCAGTCGGTGTTCGGGGCGAATTGTTTGGAATCCAGGAAGATGAATTTGGAGTTCGCAATCCGATAAACGTGCAGTCGGTTCAGCCAAGAAGACTACGAGTGCGCGATACGGCTGAATGTGGTGTATTGATTACAAATCTTGGAAGCGAAGATGTTTCTGTTTCGGTTCAGCTGGACTCAAATGAAGTAGAGCTTCATAACGAAGACATTGAAAGCGGACTTGCTGTAATTCCTGGAAAGGTTTTTGTAGACGGTGAAAATAAAAAAACGATTACAATTGCAGGTGGAAATTCGGACGTAGTTTATTTTGATGTTGGAGCACTTGAAGCCGGCGAAGTAGAATTGTGCTATACGGTAGATTCTGCTGTACTTTCGGAAAAGCTTATTTCCCGGATAAAAATCGAAAAATCCTATTCGTATGATTCTGTTTCGGTTTCCGGAAAACTTCTGGAGCAGGAGAATGTAAGTCCTGCCGAAAAACTTGTGATTCCGTCTTGGGCGCATGAAGGTGAGGGCGAGCTTTCTGTTTCTCTTGATACAAGCCGATTGGGACTTCTTTCTTCGGCTGTTCAATATGTTTTTGATTATCCGTATGGGTGTATTGAACAGAGAACTTCAAAAGTTCTTCCGCTTGTTTTATTTGAAGAATATATTTCGACTTTTGGGCTCAACTCAAAAATTCGGGACACAAAGCAGGTTGTAAAGGCTCATTTTGATTATATTAAAAATTATCAGAAGGATGACGGTGGTTTTGGCTACTGGCCGGAAAGTCCTGCTTCGGATTTTTATGTGAGTCTTAGAGTTGCAGAATTGTGTAACTTTGCGCTCAACCGTGGCTGGAAACGCAGTGATTTGAAAATTGATTTGGACAGACTTGAAAATTATCTGGTTCAGACAATTTCTCTTAATTCAGAATATACCGGCGTAAGTTCAAGGGCATACGGTTATTACATACTTTCTGCATCCGGATACAAATTTGATTCTGGTATTGCTGAACTCAAGAAAAATATTCTTTCAAAGAATTATAAATCGTATGACGCTCTTGCTCTGCTTGGATTGTCTTACACTTCGGAAAAAAATAAAAAATTGTCTGAAGCAAAAGTGTATGCTGATTTGATTCGCGATGAAATTGAAAATTTCCATTCCGACGAATTCCTTGCACATGCTCTAAAACTTTTTGTTGCGATAAATCCGGATGATCCTGCTGTGGATAAAGCTTTATTCCGGCTCTTAATCAGTCAGAAGCATGGGTACTGGAGTAATACTCGTGCGACTGCCGCTGTTTTGGATGCTGTTTACGATTATATTAAGGCTAAGAATCTTGATGCGGTTGATTTGAATGCAAAAGCAAAGCTTGCTGGCGTTCAGCTTGGAGAAGCAGAGTTTAAGGGGGCTGCAGCAGAGCCGGTTAATATAAAATTCAATTTCCACGATGAATTGCTTGCAGGACTTCAGAAGGATGAGCTTCTTGATTTTACAGTTGAAAAAGAAGGTTCGGGCCAGTTGTATTATTCAGCGCTCATGAAATATGCGCTTCCTGATGAAATGCAGAATTTCCGAGATAAGGGAATTTATGTTGGCTATAAGATTTTAGATTCTGAGACAGATAAAGAAATCGTGGCCGCATCCGGTTCAAAAGTGATTGAGTTAGAAACTGGAAAAACTTATACAGCACAAATTGTGGTTTCTACAAAAATCGACCGCGATTTCATTGCTTTGCGTGCACCAGTTCCAAGTGGAGCGGAAATTCTTGATACCAATTTTGTTACGGTTTCAAGCAAGGCAGAAATAAAAAAGCAGGCCGGTAAAAAATGGTACGAAAGCTGGGGGCGTCGAATTTCAAGTCAGGCTTTGTACGACAATGAAGCACAGTTTTTCTGGGATAGATTCGAAAAAGGAAACTATACATTGGAATTCCAGTTTAGGGCGAACAGACGAGGTATTTATCCTGTGCCACCAGTTCAGGCGGAACTCATGTATGAGCCGGATGTTTATGGCCGTTCAGACGGATATCTTTTTGTAATAAAATGAAAATAGTTGGAAAACGTTTTCGAGGAATTGGCATTGCGCTGTCAGCTTTGTTTCTTGCACTAGTTGTTTTGCGTCTTATGCCTTTCCCGGAATTGAAGCTGTTTTTAAACCGCCGTTACAGTACCCGGGTTTTTGATTGTGAAGGCAGATTGATTTACGTTTTGCCTTTGCAGGAAGGGCTTCGTCGGGAGTTTGTTCCTTATAATAAAATTCCTTCAGAAGTGCGGCGGGGAATTTTAAATGCAGAAGACAAAAGATTCTGGTTTCATTTTGGAATAGATTGTGCGGCTGTTTTCCGGGCATTGATTCAAAATGTTCAGGGGAAAAAAAATATTTCCGGGGCTTCTACGGTTTCGATGCAGCTTGCAAAAATTATAAGTCCTTCAAAGCACCGGAATTTTAAGGCAAAGCTAAAAGATTCTTTTAATGCCTTGCGCCTGGAAATTCGTTTTTCTAAAAAGAAGATTTTTGAGCTTTATATAAATAATCTTCCGTTTGGTCAGAATTGCGAAGGAATTGCCAGTGCAGCCCGAATGTATTTTTCAAAGGATTTGGATGAACTTTCTGAATCTGAAATCCAGTTTCTTTCTAAAATTCCTAGAAATCCGTCTTTGTATTCGCCGGTAAAAAGAAGTCTGCTCTATGAAAATAAAATTTCGACTGTTTTTCCGCATTACATGGAATACTTGAAAAAAAATTATGATTCTGTTTTTGCAGAGTGCTATGAAGTTCAACTTTATTGTGATTTAGATGCGCAGATTTTTGCGGAAAACGTTCTTCGGACGGCTCTGGAGTCAGCAAAGGAGTCCAGAATATTCAATGGCTCTCTTTATGCGCTTGATGTTCAGACTGGAGGTGCAGTTGTTTGGGTTGGAAGTCAGGAATGGGAAGACGATTCTAATTCCGGCCAGATAGACGGTGTTTTAAACTTAATGCAGCCCGGTTCTAGTATGAAGCCCTTTTTGTATGCAGCTTCGATGGAACATAAATCTTTTGGAAAACCTTTGCTGCTGCCAACTGATGTTCTTGCGGATGTTCCAAAATCTTATGGTTCCGAAAATGCCTATATTCCGCAGAATTTTAACAACCGCTATAACGGTCCGATTCGTGCCAGAGTGGCGCTTGCTTCCAGTTTAAATGTACCTGCCGTGGATTTATTGGATAAAATAGGGCTTCAAAATTATGTGGATGTTCTTTCTTCGCTTGGTTTTAAAGAACTGGAAGATAGTGGTGAAAGGTGTGGTCTTTCGCTTGCGTTAGGTTCCGGGGAAGTTAGCATAAAGGAATTGACTGAAGCTTTTTCGGTTTTTACGCGGGATGGAAAATATATTCCGGCGCAGCATTTTAAAAAGAAAATATTTTTGAAGAAGCATAGGCACTCAAAGGATTTTGAAACGGCACAAATTTTTCAAACTGATACTGCACGGATTATCTGCTCGTTTCTGAGCGACAAAAAATCACGTTCGCTGGGTTTTGGATATGCTCAAAGTTTTGAAACGGAATATCCTTCGATTTTTAAAACCGGGACTTCAAATCAGTTTCAAAATATTACAGCCTTGGGTGCGACAAAAGAATTTGCAGTTGGCGCCTGGATGGGAAATTTTAACGGTTACACGGTAATTGGGAAAACCGGAAGCAGTCTTCCTGCCTGGCAGGTTCGTAGCATTCTGGATTTTCTGGAGAAAAGGAGCGGCACACCTTACGAAAAATTAAAAAATCCTGAGCCGGAAGGATATCATTTGGAATGTATCTGCAGTTTATCCGGAAAGAAGCCTTCTGCTGGTTGCAAAGAAACTGTATTTGAATATGTTAAAAACGGAACTGAACTTTCTTTGTGCGACTGGCATGTAGTTTCGGAAAAATCCGGGGAAACGGAAATCTGCTTTCCTGCTGAATATCAACAGTGGTTTTTGAATTATGCGTCTTCTGGAAAAGTAAATTACGATTCCGACTTAATGAAAATCGAAACTCCAAAAAATGGCAGTGTTTTTTATTATGACAGCCTGAAAAAAATTGAGCAGGTTATTCCCTTTGAAGTAACAGGCGGACACGGAGAAACGCTTTTTGTATATGAGAATGGAAATCTGCTTTTAGAAAAGGAGAGGCCTTTTTCATTTAGTGTTCCCGCTGTTCCGGGAAGTCATCGTGTTGTATTAAAATGCGGTGAAGAAGAAAAGGTTGTTGAATATTTGGTTAAATAGGTTGAATGTCGAGTTTTTTTGAAAAACCATAAAATTTGGCGACTGGAAGCCAATTTTATGAGAATTATTCAAACTCGACATTCGCTCTAAATAAAAAAGACTGTCCATTACAGGACAGTCCTTTCTACTTATTTGTATTCTTTATCAACTGCAAGAACCGCTTTTTCAAAGATGTTCATTGCTGTGTCGATTTCGTCGTCTGTTATGGTAAGAGCGCAGAGACAACGCATTACAGAACCGTCTCGTCCGCCTTTTTCCATTACAAGCTTGTTTTCAAAGCAAAGCTTCTGTACTTTTGCTGCAGCTTCTCCGTTTCTTGGAAGAATTCCGTTTGCATTTGGTGTGCCTTTTGGGTTTACAAATTCACAACCAATCATAAGGCCTTTACCGCGGACGTCGCCGATGATTGAAACCTTTGATTTGATTTCGTTCATGCGGGTCATGATTTTTTCGCCTTTGCGAACAACATCGTTCAAGAAATCAGGTTTTGTAACACGGTTCAAAACGATTGTTCCGGCTTTCATTGCAAGCTGGTTTCCTCGGAAAGTTCCGGTGTGTGCGCCAGGCTGCCATGTATCAAGCTTTTTGTTGTAAATTACGATAGAAAGAGGCTGGCTTCCACCAATTGCCTTTGAAACAAGAATTACATCTGGAACGATTCCGGCATATTCAAAAGCAAAAAGTTTTCCGCTTCGACCCATTCCGCACTGAATTTCATCTACAATCATCGGAATGTCGAGTTCCTGTGTAACTCTTCTTACTGTCTGAAGGAATTTTACAGGAGCTGGATTTACGCCGCCTTCACCCTGAATTGGTTCAAGAATTACTGCAGCCGGTTTTGTGATTCCGCTTTCAGGATCTTTTAAAGTGTTTTCAAAATAAGCGCAGCATGCATCTGTGTCTGCATCGCCGGTTAATCCGAAGGCACTTCTGAAGTTAGGGTATGGAAAATGCTGAACTCCAGGAATGAGTCCCTGAACTTTATTTTTTGCACCAAGATTTCCTGTGCAGGAAAGGGCTCCGTGTCCCATTCCGTGGAAACCGCCCTGAAAAGCGATTACGTTCTGTCTGCCTGTTGCTGTTTTGCAAAGTTTTAATGCTGCATCAGTTGCGTCTGTTCCGCTTGGAGAACAAAACTGAATTTTACAATTTTCGGCAAGTTCTTTTGGAAGATGAGAAATTACAGTTTGGACAAACTCATCTTTTACCGGAGTTGTAAGGTCAAGAGTATGAAGCGGAAAATCTGATTGAATCAGCTCCACCATAGCCTTGTTAATTTCATCGTCATTGTGACCCAGTGCAAGAGTTCCTGCTCCGCACAAAAAATCCAGATATTTGTTTCCTTCAATGTCCTCAACCCATGATCCTTTGGCTTTTACCAATGCAAACGGGAATTTGCGCGGATAACTGCGGGCATTAGATTCTGTGGAATCCTGTCTGGTAATGTAATACTGATTGGTGTCTTTTTCTGACATCGACTTTCTCCATTACTTAGTGGATTATACTATTCTTGAGGCAGCTAAAATTTAGACAACCCAAGCCGACCCTGACAACGGCAGTTTTTTAGTCGGTAATAATGAAGAATACAACTTTTAACCGTGGTGGGCAATCAGTAAGAGAAAAAAAAAGGTTTTAAATAACCGTAATTTCGATTTAAAGAAATCTTCTGAAAAATTGGCTACCAGTCGCAAAACACTGTGTAAAACCGTGTGCTAGCACACTACACGCTGTTTGTGGTAAAGAAACCTATAAACTTGTCGCTTGCGCGCACGGCGAGTACCTTTTGCTGCCTCCGGCATCAACGATGGATTTGCAAATAAATATCTTTAAATAAAAAAAAGGCTGGATAGTCCTAAGCACAAGTTTAGACTTCATACCGTTGCTGCCTTCCGGCTCTGGCGGGGTTTTGAAGAATACTTTGAAAGGCATCCAGCCAATGTCTAGACTTTAAAATATATGGGGTAAATTGTCAATCGGATTTACTGGGGTGCCAGGTGTATATTGTATGCGCTTGAAAAAGTTATTTATCAACAAGCGTTGCAGAGCCGTATGCTTTTACGGGGCGTCCCAGAGAATCGAATTCGGTGGTGTAGCGAACTTTAAATGGAATCCGGTCTTTTGTCAGCGGAATTATGGCTTCCTGTTCTTTTACGCCTTTTTCGATGTTTTTGTGCCATTCCCGGTACATGTCGGCGTAGTCCGGCGGGAATATTCCATTTTCGATTACCGGCTCCGGATAGTTGTGCACCACTTCCGGGAGTCCCAAATCTCTCTGGCAGCGGAAGCATGGGTGCATATCTTTAGTTTTTACATCGTATTCCCAGTAGTATATTTTTACTTGTTCACTTGCGACTTTGAAGCGACGTTCTGAATCAATCAGCTGGTTCAATTGTGATTTTTCGGCTGTGATATTGCGAATCATTGCGTAGAACATGTAGCTTCCTTTTGTGCTTTCCAGAATACGCATATTGGTACGGATGCAGATTTTTTCTTCCCCACAGCAACCGGAACTTATGGTTCTCCAGGTTTCGCAGGTTTCTTCATTCCCGGAACTAATGGCTTTATTCAAGGTATCCAGATAAATTGTCTTATTGCTTTCGTCCATCAGGCTAAGAAAATCTGTGTGCATGAAGTCTTTTTCGCAAATATTCATCTGGAATTCGTTTATGTATTTTTGATTTATACGGATTATTTCGATTTTTTCGTTTTGAAACTGGAAAATTGCTGCCGGTCCTACAAAATTATTGAAAAGCAGTGTTTCCTGTGATTTTGGATTCCAGAAATCGATAGAGGAGATTTCGGGTTTTTCATTTTTGAATGAAATAGAACTGTTGCAGGTTTGCAAAAGCTTAAGGAATTCTTCTTCCGGGAGTGGTTTGGAATACAAGTATCCCTGAATAAAATCTGCACCAAGACTCTTTAAAAAATCGGCCTGAGCAATTGTTTCTACACCTTCTGCAATTACGGAAAGTTTGAGCCATTTTGCCATGTTTACAACGGAACTTATTACAGTTCCTCCGCGGCCGTGTTCTCTGTCGTCGGAAAGGAATTTCATGTCCAGTTTGATTATGTCAAAATCAACATCTTTTAGAACATTTAATGAGGAATAGCCTGAACCAAAATCATCCATTTCGACGATGTAACCGCAGTCGTGTAATTTTTTTACAATTCGGTTTGTGTTTTCGCTTCCTCCAAAAACGGCTGATTCTGTAATTTCGATTCTTAATAATTCAACCGGAATATCGTATTTTTTTCTTAAGTCTTCAA
Organism: uncultured Treponema sp.; assembly: GCA_946185185.1. Classification (GTDB taxonomy): domain Bacteria; phylum Spirochaetota; class Spirochaetia; order Treponematales; family Treponemataceae; genus Treponema_D. The sequence goes on from CAMHIV010000076.1 coordinate 9,155, forward strand.
GTTTTTTTACAAAATCGGGTTGGAAAATATCATAGCGCGAAAAATTTGTTGAAATTGGAACTGTCGCAATTTTTTTATCCATGCACTTGCGTATAAATTCGCAGGCCCGTTCAAAAATATATAAATCAAGAACTGTGATAAAGCCGTTTTGTTCAAAAATCGGAATAAAAAGATCCGGGCGTATAAGGCCTTTTTCCGGGTGCTTCCAGCGTACCAGTGCTTCGGCGCCAACAA
>CAMHIV010000077.1 GCA_946185185.1 uncultured Treponema sp.
ATACTGATTGGTAATATTTACATCACAGCCAAGTTTTATAAGGTAACGGATCGTTTCAAGATCTCTATAATTTGAAGACTGTCCACAAAAATCATGAATAGCTGTATCTCCCCTTTCATCCTGCAAATTTAAATTTACGTTATTTTTTATTAAAAGAGAAAATATATCACGAGCCTTTTTCAGATTTTTATCTTGCTTTTCCTTGTATTCAGAATCAAAGTCTTCTTCATATTCTTCTAAATATACAGAATCGCAATACCTGTCCGCAACTAAGGCAACAGGAGTTGTCAGGCTGTCCCCGTATTGAATCTGTTCTGGAATTTTAAGCCCAAAATCAAGATAAAGCTGCAAAAGTGGAACATCTGCATTCTGATTAAAAGCATCAATCATGAGAGTACAGGTTTCGCCCTTTCTTTCGTCGTTGCAAAATTTACTATCAAGCGAAACACCATTTTCTTTCAACAGGCTAAGCACATTCCTGATGTACGGAATGTTTTTACCTTTATATTCATAATAGTATGCAATTTCTGCAAGTACAACTTTTCGATTATCAGGGTTTACTAACGGCAAAAGTTCTTTCAGCTCGGCTAAGTTTTCATTTTTAAAGGCCTTTACGAGCATTTCGCCTGAATAAGATGCTCCTGCATCGATCAGAGCTTTTCTTACTTCAGCATTATTTTTACCAAACTGCCAGGCTTCAAGGGCTGTAAATTTGTATTTTTTAGTATCCTCTCTTGAATTCTGATATTCATTTTCGACTTTATAACCGTTCTGAGAAAGAAATCGCACAATTTCTGGATTCTGATTATAGCATGCAGGATAAGTAAATATCTGAATTGGATTTCCATAGTCTCTGGATGACTTGTCATCTTCTTCATATTTGTTCTCCCATTCGCCCAAAGCCTTTAAGGACTCAACAGTTCCGAAAGAAAGCTCTGTAATTACATCCTTTTTATACGGAAGGAAAAGGCCGTTTTTTTCATCATAAGAAAAACTAAAGGTAACAGGAAGACAAATCGAGCCTCCTTCCGGGTGGACAATGATTTCAACATCAGAGTTGTGATCATATTCTGAAATATCAACTTTAAATGTAAAATTTCGTTTTTTTATTAAAGAAAGAAGTGAAAAAATCTCATTAAATGCAGAATCGTGATTATCCGCCGTCTGCAGGCACCAGTTTTTATTCTTCCAAGAGTAGATTTTTAGCTTTGCAGGATAAACTTTAAAAATTCCGGAACTTTCTTCATGCCAGGTAAAAAGATAGTGATTTCCATTCGGATTTAAATATATATGAAATTTATCATAACTGTGACCGCCACCAGTTCCCGGGAAAAAACGGTTATAAAGAGTTTCTGAAAAAGCACCGCTTGGGCGAGTCCAAGATCTAGTACCATATTCCCAGTCAATAGCATTGACTTCAACAAAGCCCTCTTTGCTTATACGAACATTATTTTCACCAACATCGTGTGAATACAAATCTTTAAGCATCCGCTGATTTTCCGGAGAATAAACATAAGGTATTTCTCCAGATGTATAAAATGCATTGTAAGCCTGGCGCCGTTCAATTCCTGCATTCACGGCAATTTCGTCAATTGCACAGTCGTCTGCATTGTCTGTGCCTTTGTAAACGCTTTCGATTTTAAGTGTGATTTTTGAATATAACTTATCGAATCTATTAATATTAATGTACTGCGCAAAAGGCGTATCATTGAGAGTATCTTTTACGACATTTTTTTCGTCTTCGTCAAATAAAAGTGTTATATCTTTTGGACGGTTATTTGCCCAGTAGTATGCAAGATTTCCAAAACCGTTTTTAATGCAGATATAATCAAGTGTTGTCGGATTTTTAAGAGTTAATGAAATTGATTCTCCGCTTCCGTCACCGCTGCTTCCTTCTACCCATGAATGCCACGAAGCTGATGCAACATTTTCTGCAGAATATTTTCCACTTTTTTCATCAAGTTCGCTTGAAGAAGAGATTTCTAAAATTTCTCCCGTAACAGGCTTAAAACTCTGGCCCCACTCAACCCATTCATCAAAATCATATATCTTTTCTGGGGTTATGACTTTTCCAACCTCCGTCTTACCGAACGCATACTGATAATAGCCCATTCCATAGTCTTCAATATAGACGGGGTTAGCTGGCATTTCAACAGTTTTAAGTTTGCCTTTTACATCATAGTCGTCAGAGCCCTTTGGTTTTACACCGCAATCCGTAAAACTTTCGTGGAGAGATCCGTCATAATGATAAAGATGTATTTCTTCAAGGGAAGGAAGATTACAAAAAGCGTGATAGCCTATAAAATGAACAACTGTGTTTTGGGGAAAGAAAATCGCACGAAGATTTTCGCAAGAAGAAAAGGAATATGCATTAATTTCAGTAAGTCCTTCTGGAAAATGTATTTCCAAAAGACTGTCTGCACAACTAAAAAGAGAACTTGAAAGAGCGTAAAACGGCGTATTTGATTCTTTCCCGCTTTCCGAGACCTCTTCCACATAGCACTTTGAAAAATCAAACTTTACGCGGATTTTGTTTTCTGCTTTTTCAAGTTGGTCAGAAAGAGCATCCCAGTCTGACGAATGAATTGCAAACGAACCCGAAAAATATAGGACAGGAACTTTCTTTCCCGAATATTTTGCTTCGTATTTCGAAATAGAATCAATAATTTCCTGAATGCTGTTTACTTTTATTTTTTTTGCCAGCATTAATGCAGGCGATTTTTCTTTTACTTCTGAATCATTCTTTTCTGAATTATCCTTACATGATGATAATGCAAGAAGAAGGATTGCACATAATGCAAAAAATTTACTTTTCATAATACTCTCCGTTTTTTATATAATGAAATTATAGTAAGTTTTAGAAAAAAAGTCATTAGATAAAATTTTCGGAAGACCGCTAAGATTATCCACTTCAAAATCGGCCTTCTCCGCCTTTCGACTTTCCGGGTCGCTTGAAAAACTCCAGTATTTTCCATAGCCCTGTTTTACCCAGACAGTTTTCATTCCGAACTCATTTGCAGGAATTATATCGTTGTCGATACGGTCGCCTATCATAACTGCTTCCGTAGCCCGGACACCTGCCCGAAATAGTGCGATTTCAAAGATTTTACTGTCCGGTTTTGCACAGCCTTCTTCTGCCGAGGCAACCACCAGGTCAATGTATTCTAAAATTCCAAAAGATTCTAGCCGCTCTTTTGAACCCGGATTCTGATTTGCGATAATTCCGATTTTGTATTTTCCACCGGTTTTCCAGCTTAATTTTTGAAGAACAGATTTTGTGTCCTGGTACAGAACTTCATCTTCACTCTTCCATTCTGGAATCGGGAGCCCAAGGCGTTTCATAAGTTCCTTGTCGCCTTTTTTATTCTGTTTGAAAAGTTCAAGGGCGGAAGCGCAGACTTCCTCGTAGGATAGCCCGGATTTTTCTGCGATATATTTAAAGCGGCCTTCGTATACTTTGGTTTCATCCACCAAAGTTGAACCAATGTCGAAAAAGAGCCATGAGGAGGAATTAAGTTCTTGTATATTCATATATTAGTTTTCATCATCCTTTGCGAGAGATTTCTGATCATGTTCCTTTTCAAGCTGCCGTATACTTTTGTCTGGCGTAGGTAAATCTTCTGGCATGGTACCGCCCAATTCTGCAATGGTCTGACGGACTTTCTTTCCGACTTCAAAATGCGTTTTGTTGGCCTCAGTCTTTCCCTGAATATGCTCACGACGGAGTTTTTCTTCAGTCTGGGTAGCGCGGAAAAGATTTGCGGCAAGTTCGGTGCTTCCCATATAATCAAGAATGTCCTGATTGTCTGAAAGCCCCTTGCGCTCTTTTATATCCTTTGCCTTAAGTCCGTTGTACAAGCCCATGTAACCGTAATTTTGAAAAATCGCATAATCCAGCGGCTTACTGACACCTGCCCCGTGAGCCGCCTCCGCTAGAGCTGAATTATGTCTTTTCATTTCGTTTCGGATTGCAATTCTTTTTTGTTCTTCTGAAAGCCGTTCGTAATCTTCAATCAGTTCCTGCTGACGGGTTTTTACGGCAAAATAAGTCTGACCAAGGGCAATAATTTCCTTACGGGGATCGCCGTTCATTACGATAAGGTAGCAGGCGTAGCGGGAAAGGGCAAAATCGTCGACTTCACGTTTAGCATTTGAACCAATATCAACCATTTTGCGGACGTGCGCAAAATGGTCCGAGATAATTTGACCACTATTCCCACAAGCAGATTTTGCTCTCTCGATAGCGTCCTTTAAATATCTCCACTGCGAATACTCCAGCGCTGGCTGCAGTTCCCGGGCATACCAGAATTCCTGCCCGTATTCATTAATGTGTTTAAGATTTTCAAAAATTTCTTCGGAATAATTCTTTGCTTCCATATTTTCCTCATGAGTAAATCGATTTTTCAGCGCAAGTCCAACATCATGCCTGAATTATGGTAAAGAAAAAACAAAGAATCATTATTATACAAATACAACGCACATACTAATAAAAGCCGATAAGATCGTTGGAAATAAGTCTTCTGTGCGACAAACTTTACATTTTAAATATAGACTTTTTTTTATCTGCCGACAAGTTATTTTATCAGATTTTCCAGCTCAACCCTCAACTTCCGTTTCAACTCCTCCAGTTCCTCACCCTTCACCATCACATCTTCTGACCACATTTTTTCTTTCGGGAGCCACCAGACAGGGCCGTTTCCGTTTACGCCGTACTGGCCTAGGTCGCCAAAGGCTCTTGGAAAAAGATGCCAGTGAACGTGCTGGTCGCCCATTCCCAAAAGTTCGTAGTTCATTTTTTCGGCACCGAAAGCTTTTGCACATGCCTCGCCTACAAGGGACATTTCTTCAAGGAATTTTACTTTTGTTTCAGGCTCCAGCTGGTAAAGCTCGGTTTTGTGTTCTTTATGAAGAAAGAGCGTATAGCCCTTGAAGTACTGGTTGTCGCCAATTACAACGTAGCCGGTTTCGAGTTCTTTTACAAAGTACGGATTTGTTCCGTTTTTAATCATATTGATTCTGTCACAAATTAAACACATATTTCCCCCAAAAGAAGCATTAATATAGAAGAAACTTTATATTTTTTTGCAGAAATCCTGCAGGGCACCTTTTATGCCACTCACCGCTTCCTTATATTCGATTGAACAGAAGCCGATTCGGTCGGTACTTTCAATTTCCATGTGACCGTAAAAATGTTCGATTGTCGAAATGAGGCGTTCACATTCTTTCATGTTTGGTCCGGTGCGCAAAACAATCGAATAGCCTTTTTTCCCTTTTGAAAGACTTGCATGAGGCTCATGGGTATTGCACCAGGGAGTACAGCGGTCGATAAAGGCTTTGAACTGCCCCGGGACATCTGCCCAGTAGGACGGCGAAACACAAATTATTCTGTCAGCCTTTTCAAACTCAGCTATCAGCCGGTCAAAATCGTCATGCTGAACGCATATTGCAGTTGCGTGACAGGTTCGGCAGCCTTTACAAAAGTTGAATTTGTAATCATCGATGCAAACAGCCTTTGTTTCGTATTTTGGCTTTAGGCATTCTTCACAAATTTTTACGATTTCTGCAGTTGCACCGGTTTTTACAGGACTGCAGTTTATTATTAAGGCGGTCATTTTATTCTCCCCGAAATATAAATTATTTTATCTCAGCCATAATCGGTTGGATGTAGTTTTTATTTGAAATATCATAAGAACGGGCAATCATTTCTGCCTGCATTTTATCTTCCTCAGTTGCGCCTTTTTTGCTGGCTAGAGCCTTTGCAAACATCTTCATCACAAAGCGGGAAAAGCCGTTCATTTTTTCATAGTTGAGACCACCCGGACAGTAGAAAAGTTTTGTAACTTTCTTCTCGTCTTCAGAAAGCATTTTTTCAAGGGAGGCCTGCATTTCAGGGCTTTCGGAAGGACTTGCACCGACTGCAAATACAATCAGCTTTTTACCAGCCTTGGAAAGTGACGGAATCTTTTTTTTGAACCAATCCAGTTTTGTGAGAGTTCCTGCCATGCACCAGCTTCCGAAAACAACTGAATCATAGTCTGAAAGATTAATTTTTGCGGCCTTTTTCAAAGAAACACATTCGCAGCCGGCTTCCTGGCTTATCCATTCAGCATACTGCTTGGTAAATCCAGTCTGACTGTTGTAAATTACAATTGATTTCATCTTTAGTCCTTCTCCTTCCTTAATGTATACTTATAAGATTATTTTTTCTTCAACACCGTAATTGCGGCAAAGTGTTTTACCTCAAACTGGTCAGGGGCGATTTTGTCCAGAAGCCGACGATGTTCCTCTTCCCATCGGGCAAGTTCGTCGCCGGACAAGGATGCTCCTACTCCGCGGCAGGCCTTCATTCTTCCGTGCCAGGTTTCTTTTGTAAAAGGAACCATAATATCGTATTCCTCATGGTCTTCTAGTTCAAAATTGTTAAAGGCGACTTCCGGAACCCAGTTTGGCTTCCTGGTCTGCCCTGCTCCCGTCCAGTTTGGACTGTATTTCAAAACCAGTTCTTCGCTCTTTCCTGCAATCTCATCCTCAAACGGAAGCCAGGCCATAAAAAGGATCACCAGTTTTCCGTTAGGCTTAAGAAGCTCCGCCAGCTTTGGCATTACATGTTCGTGGTCAAAATACCAGAAGCACTGGCAGGCCGTAATCACATCAAAGCTTTCCTTTGGAAAATCAAGCTTCTCAGTGGGAACGGCGCGAAAATCGATTTTCATTCCCCCGTCATCGGAAAGCCGCTTTGCCTGCTCAATCTGCTCCGGAGAAATGTCAGTCCCAGTCCAACGGGCGCGAAAACGATACATATTCCGGGGAATCACACCAGTTCCAGTTCCAATATCCAGAACGCGCTGCCCTTCAACGCAAAGTCCCCTGTCCACAATTTTTTTGTAAAAGAGCTCCGGATAAATGTCCCGGTATTTTGCGTAATCCTTAGAAGTCCGCCCCCAGTCAAAAGCCTTTCCGGCATCAAATCTGCTGTCAGTAATATCCATAGTAAGCCTCCGTAGCAGGTGTTTTTTTAATTATAAAGGATAGTGAGGAAAGTTTCTATTATTACAAATTATCCGTATTTTTCTCCGATCTTAATTATTTCAGAGTGTTTTAATTGATTATCCACGGATATAATACGCTATTTTGCCTGATTTATCCGTACTTAAGCGCAGATTTTAGCCGTTTCTGGAAGTTTTTAGACGAATATTCACGGATAAATGAGGGTATTCACGGATAAACGACGTTGTTTACTCTAATTTATCCGTAGTTTTCTTCGTTTCTGGATATTGCTGAGCAGATTTTGGCTTTTTCCCACGGATAAACGACACTTTTTGCTCCATTTTATCCGTAGTTTCGCCCAGCTTTTTGATATTTCGGGGTGCTTTTATTGAATATCTACGGATTAATTATACTTTTTGTACATATTTATCCGTGTTTCCTTAATCAAAGCAGCAGTAAAACAAGAATTCATACGGATAAATATAATTCTTAATCGTATATTATCCGTGTTCCAAACACCAATCTTCAAGTTTATTTCACTTTTTTCTTGCCGCCTTAGAATAAAATAATTAATTTTATAGCATGCAAATAACAAAAAGTATCGAAAATGAACAGCTTTCTCCGTTTTTCCTGGAACCGCTCCTGGCTGCAAGGCTTTCCGAGGTAAGTACTCTTCTGGAAGAAAAACAAAAGGCACTACAAAACGCACCGGAGGGCTCTCTACGCTTTTCAAAAAGTGGCAAAACCACGCAATTTTATCAGATAACAAAAACCGGCGACACCCATGGAAAATATATTCCAGCAAAAAACAACAAGCTTGTAAAAGCCTTGGCTCAAAAAGACTACGATAAGAAACTGATTGCAACCCTCAAAAAAGAATTGAAATTTCTGCAAAAAACTTTACGTGCATACAAGCGGCTTCTAAAATCAGCGCCCCTTGCAGCACAGATTTTCAAAAAATTACACAAACTCCGCCGTCCGCTCGTGAACCCAGCCTGTCTTCCCGCTGAAGATTTTGCAGAACTCTGGCAAAATGTACAATATTCCCCAAAAACATTTTCAGAAGATACTCCTGAGCTGTACACCTCACGAGGCGAACGGGTTCGCTCAAAATCAGAAATCATAATTGCCGACACACTGCACCGCCTCAAAATTCCATACCGCTACGAATTTCCGCTGAAGCTCACAACAGAAAATGGCGAAAAACGCACTTTTCACCCGGATTTTATCTGCCTCAATCTTAGAACCCGCCAGGAATTTATCTGGGAGCACTTTGGAATGATGGACGACGCCGAATACGCATCCAGCACGGCTCAAAAACTAAAACTCTACGAAAAGAACAGCATCTTCCCTGGAAAAAATCTGATTATCTCAATGGAAACTTCAGCCTCTCCAATCAACTCAAAGCAGGTGGAAAAGACGGCGAAACAGTATCTGGCATAGAATCCACTGCCTGTCTAGTGTTTTACTCGTTATGCGCCTACCCCAACCTGGCATTTATAAATTGTTTTGTGATCATCATTTTACCATGGTCTGTAGTTGTGGGATACGCCTCTCCAAAATCAACACATTTTCCGGAGGCATCAAAAACCTTTCTGCCTTTTACCATCAGGTTAATACTCCTGATTGCCTCGTTTTCGTTTATTTCCAGAATCAAAAAATATTTTTCATCAGAATTATAGACGTCTTTTGACATCAGGCGGACTTTAATCCCGTTTTTCATTTCTATCCAGACATTCAATAGTATATTCTCCACAGTGCACCCATCCCCTATTCGAAATCTTTATTCTTCTCAATGAAGCCCACAATTTCTTCCATAAAAAGCTTTTCCCGGCGGAAATAATCTTCTTGGGAATCTGAGATTTGATTGCAAACCTGCGAAATCACTTCTCCATAGTTTTCAGGGAGCTTTTTCAGACTGTGGGAATAATAAAGTGCCCTGTCCTCTGCCGGCGAGTAAAACCCGTTTATATAGAAAAGACAGCGGACTGCGGCGCGGATTGCGGTGTTCAGATTTTCGTGCATCTGGATAAAGGCTTCCCGGCGGTACCAGCGGTCTTTTTTGTAATCGGAAATAAGGTAATGTATGTAGCAAAGAGTGCCCTGTAAGTAACCGGGTAATTCCTCATTTTTCAGCTGATTGATTTTTTCAAGTTCGTTTTTATAAGAATCATTTGGGTCAAACAAAATCTGAGATTCCAGAATCGAATATTTTCGCGGTTCCTCAAATTTAGAAAATGATTCTGCTTCGATAAAATCCGTAAAGAGAATTTCAAACCAGACGCCCTGAAATTTTATGCAATGATATGGAATGGGCGGATCCTGGTCAGGGCCGAAAATCTCTTCCGGCTTTACGCTGCTCCCCTTTTTTCGCATTAC
>CAMHIV010000078.1 GCA_946185185.1 uncultured Treponema sp.
GTTCAAATTTACATCGCCAAAATCAGCCTGATCAGATTCGTTTCCGCCTTCCTGTGTAAGTGAATCAATTGCAGCAGAATCGTCGAATGATGCGGACTCATCAGAAGCAGCCGCTTCATCAGAGGCAGGTTCATCAAATGAAGTATCCCCGCCTAAATCAGGCATTTCCATGTCGGCAGAATCAAATAATCCGCCAGGAATGTCTCCGTAGTTGTCTTCTTCGCCTTCTGTTGTTTCAGTATTTCCTTCAGGCAAAGAAAAATCTTCCATTGAAACATCGCCAAAAGGATTTTCATCGAGAGCAAAATCATTTCCGGCATCAGAAGCGGCCTCTGGAGTATCCAAAGAAGGCTCAGCTTCCGGCATTTCTGGTGCAGGGACTTCAGAAATTTCTTCTGGAAGATCTGCCCCCATATCTATGGAAGGTTCATTAGTTTCAAATTCTAAATCTGTCTTTTCGGCTTCCGGAGACTTTTTAGGTTCTTCCATATCAAAAGACAAATCATCGCTTCCGAAAGAAAGATCATCAAGACCAAAGGAATCTGCTTCAGGTTCAGATGTTTCGCCGATTTCTAAAGAAGGCTCTTCTACTGCAGGCTCTGCACTTTCTGCGGCTGGCTCGTCCATAGAAAGAGAGTCCAAATCAAAATCAGCAGCAGGTTCTTCAGCAGAAGGCTTTTCATCCGTAGAAAAATCTTCTATTTCAATATCTCCAAAATCCGAAGAAGTAAAACTAGGCTCTTCAGAAGAAGCTTCTCCCGCTTCATTTTCGTTCTCTGCATGTTCCGAAGGATTCTTATCAGTTTCGGTAAGAACAATTGAATCTACATCGAAAAGCTGAGAATCAGATATTTTCTGGTTTGTTTCAGGTAATTCTTCAATTTGATCAACAGAAATATCGTCAAAACTTTCTTCTAAATCCGGAACTTCTGCTGCAGGTTCAATATCAGTTGTTTCAAAAGAATCTGCGCCAAAATCAGCCGCATCTTCTCTACCTAATTCAGCATCAAGACTTGCAGGTGTTTCTTCATCGCCGCCAAATTTAAGGTCGTCCAGACTAAATCCGGAATTTCCAGCAGACTCTTCTTTTACCTCAGGCTCTAATTCAAATCCGGAATCTTCTGTACCAAGAGCAGCAAGTTCATCATCAATATTAAAATCGGAATCCGGAGTAGTCACAGAATCAAGGGAATCCGCAGGTTTCTGGGAATCCGCAGGTTCCTGGGAATCCACAGGATCAACAGCTTCAACTTCTTCTGCTGGAGCAGGAAAATCATCTGAAGCAAGGGTATCTAGACCGTCCAAATTCTCTGGTTCTGAAAGCTCTTCAGTGTCACCAAAGCTGGCCGCATTTCCGGCTTTTATTGCATTATTGATAATATCATCTACATCGACTGTCTGGGCGCCGGATGTATCTTCCGGAACATCAAAAGTCTCCTCTGGTTCTGCTTCTGGCTGTTCTTCTTCTGCACCTTCACTTCCATCAAAGCCTGTTCCGCCAAGAAGATCTTCAAGACTCATGTCCGAAATCTCTGGTTCTTCAGGCTCCGGTTCTGGTTCCGGCTCACTTTCCTCTATTGGTTCTTCAAACATAGAAAGATCAGGCACGCCGGCATTACCGTCACCATCTGCATCGCCAAATGCACCCAAATCTGCAAGAGAACTTAAATCTGGCACAGAAATAGCAGCTTCCTGCTCAGCTTCTGCTTTTGGAGCACCAGAAGCCTTCTGCCCAGTTCCCATAATATCTGAAAAATCTTCTTCAACTTCTGCTGCTTTTTCCGGTTTTACATCATAATCAACCGGCTCAGGCATACCTGTAATAAAATCGTCAGAATCGTCTTTATCTTCTATGCCCTTTGGAATAGGCACGACAACAGGCTTTTCACCTCTGGAAGCACGAAGCCCAGGTTCATCTCCAAGGGAAAGAATATCTGCATTGAATTTTTTAAGCTGACTTAAACCTGGCATCTTAAAGCATTACCTCTATTACTTTTTCGGTATTTTAACAATTCTACTTTATCCTTATATTTTATTCTATTACCCGGTTTTTTGCTAAAAAAAAATAATTAAAAATCCGATATTCACAGTATGAAAAGAATTTCGATTATTTTATGTTCACTCGTTTTTCTGGGATTTTCAGCCATTGCAGAAATGCCGGAACAGGATGAAATTGAATCCTACGAACTTGCAAACTTTATGACAAAACTGACTCAGGTTAGCAAACCTCTGGTCACCGACAAATATATTATTTTTACAGCGAGTTCCGAAGCGCGCTTTACAGGAATCGTATTTGATTTTGAAAACTATTCAAAAATTCATGCGTTCCAGAAACATAACATTCGCGATATCGACGATAACATTACATCTTCCGTTATGTTTCATATTTTGAAGCGTCCACGAGATTTAACAGAAATCAGTTACCGCCTGATTATCGACGGACTTTGGACTTACGACCCGAATAATCCCGATAAAATATACGACAGTTCATCTGGGATTACTCTTTCCCATGTAAACATAGGAAGTACACTTCCTGTTATTACAAATACAAATCCATCAACCGGAACAAAATTCATTTACAATGGAAAGCCGGGCGAAACAGTGCGTTTAGGCGGAACATTTACAAACTGGGACAGCTGGATTTATGAACTTGAAGAAACAAAACCAGGATTTTATGAACTTGAACTTCCTCTGCCACGAGGAAAATACTATTACAATTATTATATCGGTTTGAATGCAATTACAGACCGGACAAATCCAGATAAAGCCTATACCGAAGACGGAAGAAAAGCTTCTGTAATCACAATTCAATAAAAAAAATACGGTGGTTGAGCGATCCCTTAGCTTGTCGAAGGGGCTGTCAAAACCACCGCAAATTTATTAGTCAGTCTTTCTTTTATCTTTTGAACATCTTTGCCATATCCTGGAGTTTGCTCATATCCATTCCCTGCAAAGCACTAGGATCAAATCCCATCTGACTCATCATTCTGTTCTGAAGTCCCTTATTGCGTGTAAGCTTTTTCATAGTGAGCTTAGTTTTTTCGAACTGCTTAATCAGTTTATTTACTTCTGCAACAGAAGTTCCACTTCCGGCAGCAATTCGACGTCTACGACTTGGACCGATTATCAAATGATTTGCTCTTTCCTTTTTTGTCATAGACTGAATAATAGCTTCCTGATGCTTCATTGCGCTCAAATCCACATTCTGATTAGCCATTCCAGGAATCATATCTACAAGCGACTGCATTGAACCCATTTTTTTAACCTGCTGGAACTGAGACAGCATGTCATCCAAAGTGAATTCATTTTTCATCATTCGCTTTTGAAGACGTTCTGCTTCCTCTGCATCAACGGTTTCCTGTGCTTTTTCAACAAGAGAAACAACGTCACCCATGCCAAGGATTCGGCTAGCAATTCGTTCTGCATGGAATGGTTCAAAATCTTCAGTTTTTTCACCAGTACCGATGAATAAAATCGGTTTTCCGGTAATAGTTTTCAAAGAAAGAGCAGCACCACCACGAGCATCAGAGTCGAACTTTGTAAGGATAACGCCAGTCAATCCCAACTGTTCATCAAAAGTCTTTGCAATATCAACGGCATTCTGACCGGTCATTGCATCGGCAACAAGAAGAACTTCATCAGGACTAACACTTTTCTTGATTTTTACAAGTTCAGCCATCATATCTTCATCAATCTGAAGACGGCCGGCTGTATCGATAATCAATGTGTCGTACTGATTCTTTTTTGCAAACTTAAGAGCTTCTTCTGCATTCTTTACGGCGTCCTTAGAATTTTCCTTAAAAACCGGAACACCTATTTTTTCGCCTAAAACAGAAAGCTGTTCAACCGCAGCAGGTCGAACAAGGTCACAGGCAGCCATAATTGGTCTGCGCCCCTCTTTCTTAAGGCGAGCGGCGAGCTTATGAGCAGCCGTTGTTTTTCCGGCACCCTGAAGACCAAGCATAAGAATTACACTGGTTACATCCGGTCCACGCAAAGAAAGTGAAGTTTTTGATTCGTCGCCAAGCATAGCAACGATTTTGTCGTAAATTATTTTTACAAACTGCTGACCAGGATCTACAGCTTTTAGAACTTTTTCACCTTTTGCTTCTTCAATTGTTGAATTAACAAAACGACGGACAACACGAAGATTAACATCGGCTTCAAGAAGAGCCATTTTAATCTGTTCAACAGTTTCTTCTATGTTTTTTTCAGTGATTGTAGATTTTCCGCTCAGGGATCTTACAATGTTACTGAATGTTCCTGTTATTTTCTCAAGCATTTATATTTCTTCCCATATCCATCAATTCATCAAGGAAGTCCAACGGACGAATCTCTTTGTTCAAAATTCTGTACAGTCCGTCACAAATTGTAAGTTTCAAACCTTTCTTTTCTGCAATTTCGTGGATATATTTGCAGGCAACAGCACCTTCAGGAAGATAACCAACCTTGCCGATATTTGCAATCAAATCATCAAGATCATTAAACTTAGAAAGAATATCAGTTTTAATCATATCCTGTCCAAAACGACGGTTACGACCAAACTTACTCTTACAAGTTACATCCAGGTCTCCAACACCGGCAATTGAAGTAAAGGTTTCGGCATGAGTTGCCCCCATAGCCATACCCAAAGTCTGGATTTCGTTCAATCCGGCAGCAAGAAGTAAAGATTCGGTATTATCACCAAAAATCTTAGAATGTTCAGCAACTGCATCAAGTGCTCCGTAAACAACGGCAACAACATTTTTTGCAGCAGAACAAATCTGAACACCAATTACGTCAAAACTTGAATAGCAGAAAAGTCCCGGAACACGCAAAAGTTCACGAACCTTTATAGAATTCTTTGGATTTTCTGAAGCAGCGATAAGACCAGTAAGCTTACCCATTGCAACTTCTTCCGCATGGCTAGGTCCTGCAACATATACAGTATTTCCTTTATAAATTCCAGGAAGAGTATTTTCAATGGTTTCCAGTACAAGCTTTGGTCCATCTTTTCCAGGAACGAATCCCTTTGTAAGAGCTGCAAAAACTGAAGTACCATCGGCAACATTAGGAACACTTGTAATCTTTCTTATCGTGCTTGCAAGAAACAAAGAAGGTGATGCAACTATGATAAATTCTTTGTCAGTGGCAACCTCAATAATATCATTTGAAACAGTCAAATTAGGGGAAAGCTTATATCCCGGCAAATACCTTTTGTTTTCGTGTTCATTATTTACAGATTCTTTTACTTCCGGTTCAAGCGCCCACATCTGAACTTTATGACCGCCATTTGCAAGAGCCTGAGCGAGTCCTGTTCCCCAGGCACCGCCTCCAAGAACTCCAATTGACTTAGATTTCATCATTACACCTTCTTTGAGAAAAATTATATCCAGTCTTTAAGGCTGTCGTTCCAATCGAAAATTTCTTCGTCTTTAAAGAAAAGTCCAATTTCGCGTGCTGCACTTTCATCGCTGTCAGAAGCATGAATTACATTGAAATTTGTGTGAGCACAGAAATCGCCACGAATAGTTCCCGGCATAGAATCAGCAGGGTTTGTAGCACCTACAATTTTTCGTACTAAAGTAACACAGTTATCGCCTTCCCATACCATAGCGACAACAGGAGCAGAAGTAATATAACTGCAAAGATCATTAAAGAAAGATTTTCCCTCGTGCTCAGCATAATGATTTGAAGCGAGCTCAGGAGTAATCTGCATCATCTTCAATCCAACGAGTCTCAACCCTTTTCTTTCAAGACGGTTGATAACTTCACCAACAATACGGCGATTAAGTACGCCCGGTTTTAACATTGCAAAACATCTAGTCATAATTTTTAATTATATATGATAAAGTTATCTCTTTCAATATTTACTTACCAAGGCGTCTTTCGAGTTCTGTCTGAGCTTCTTTTAATCCGGCCTCAATAGTTCGTTCTCCGTCAAAAATCATTTTCATACGGCGACCAAGAATTGTATAAAAATCATTCCAGTGAACCATGGTCGGACGATAAACTCCGCTTTCAAGAGCCTTGCAAACAAGCTTATACTCAGGATAGTTTTTTAAAATCTCAGGATCATCGCGAAGACTAGAATAACGGCATGGAACTCCACCTTTTGAAACTGATTTCTGCTGATTTTTTGGATTCATAAGGAATTCAACAAGTTTTACGCCATATTCTTTGTTAGCACTGTTTGCAGGAACACCAATTGTCCAAATTCCGTAAATATTAGAATTATAGGCCTCGCTACCTCTTCCATATTTTCCAGAAAGAGCAATATAACCCATTGAAGAATTGCGGGTAGGTGTATACCATCCGGGCCAGCCGACACACATAGTTCCGGATTTATTTGCAATTGCTGCAATAACATCATCTTTTTTCGCCGCACGGCCTGTATCTATCAATTCAAGATACACTTCCATTGCTATTTTAAATTCCGGTGTATTAACAGTCGGATGATTATTTTCGTCAACAACCCATCCACCACAGGAACGAAGAATAGGCAAAAAATCTACAACTATATTATTTTCTGTATCTCCGCGATACATAAATCCAAAATTATGGCGTTTTTTAGAAAAGCGGCAGATTTCCAGAATATCTTCAATTGATTGAATATCATCAGGGTCATATCCGGCTTCTTTTACAAGAAGGTTATTGTATAAAAGCACAGTAACATTTCCGTAAAAAGGAGCGAAATAAAGCCCATCGCCGGAATAGCAGATACTTTTTGTAGCCGGAATAATATCATCATCAAGGTCGTATCCATAGGCTTTCATATCGGCAAGAACACCTTTTTCAAGATATTCTGCAACCCAGGAACTATCTGCCATACAGAAATCGTAATCGCCGATTTCCTTTTCAGCATTCTGAGCAACTTTTTTGTGCAAATCGTCTTCAGAAAATTCAAGTATGTTACAGCGGACATTATTCTGGCGTTCAAATTCAGGAAGGAATTTTTTTACAACATTTGCGTAAGTTCCGCCTCGCAGCGCAATATTCATAGTTACCACAGGTTTTGTAATAGTTTTTGTAGAAAATTTATAGCAACCTGCGATACAAAATAATGAAAGCAAACAAGCCGAAAAACAAAAAAACTTTTTCATACACTCTCCAATGATATAAAAGTAATTATAATTTTAAATTGAAGAGCTTACAAGAAAAATCATTATTTTATCTAAAATTTTCTTTAAGATCGCGCTGCATTGTTTGCTTAACGTCTTCAAGACAAGCTTCTATTTTATATTCCGGAATTGAACAGAATAAATCGACAATATGAGAATCAAGTTGAGTACCAGCTGCAAGTTTTAATTCAAGAACAGCTTCCTGATATGAACGCGAAAATTTATAGTTTCTGTTCATAGTTAAAGCTGAATAAGTATCTGCAACTGCGATAATCCGGGAAGCCAAAGGAATTTCCCTCCCTTTCAATTTGTAATAGCCTGTTCCATCAACCCGCTCGTGATGATATTTTATCCAGGTACTTACTTCCCCAAAGGAAGGAATTTCCTGTAGAATCATTGCACCGATTTCAGGATGACGCCGGATAAAATCCCATTCACCCGGCTCCAGCTTACCTTTTTTGTCTATTATTTGCCTTGGAACGCCAAGTTTTCCGACATCAAAAAGAAGAGCCGCATATTGCAGAGAATCCAGATTAAGGGAACACTTTCTTCTGAACGGCAGATTCTCGTAAATCAACATTGAAAGTTCCATTACATAAAGTGAATGACCATCCAGATTTTCATCGCCAGCTTCAATAACACCAATAAGAGCTTTTACAAGCTTCTGGGTACGTTCCTTTACAATTTTATACCTGCTGAATGTTCCAACAGAAAAGCTGGTAAGAACGATAGTTGAAAGAAAAATCGTAATTCCGATTACAGAATCAACATAACGCATGGTAAAAATGTACAAAAACATTATTGAAGTCAGAATCATTGCCAAAAAAATAACAATACTAAAAGGAATGCTTTTTTTTGTGATTTTCAGCATTGAATCCGCACGCAAAATTCCGCACAAAAGATATTGAGCGATATTAAAAAACATTATAGCTACGGAAAGTAATATTAATATGTGTGACAATGTAATCATTACTCACCTCCCATATTGTTCTTTTCGTCTTCATAAAAATTAATCTGATTCTTTCCAGACCTTTTAGATTTATAAAGCGCCAGATCTGCACGCTTGTAAGCCGCATCCATATCAAATTCCCCGTCAGGAACTATTGTTGCTCCAAGTGAAGCATGAATTCCATTCAACGGACCTTCTGAAATAGAATTCAAAGCAGCAAGGATTTGTTTCAGCTTTTCAAGAACTGAATCGCGGTCTTTTTCGCCACAGAACAGAACAATAAATTCATCACCACCAAGGCGTCCGATAATTGGCTTTATCTGCGTAAATTTTGCACCAACTACAATATCCTTATCCATCTCAGAACCAATACCAAACAGCTCAAGCATTGCTTTTCCCGTAAGTTGAATCGCTTTATCACCCATTTGATGTCCATAAGTATCATTTATCTGCTTAAAGCCATCCAAATCGACAAGACACAGAGCATTACACATTCCCTGAGTTTTTCTAATCGTTTTTTCAGAAATAGAAAAGAAGAATCCACGGTTTAAAAGCTTTGAAAGCGTATCAAAACAGCTTTTTACTTCAAGTTCCCTTTGGATATGAAGATTCTGGAGGTACAAAATAACCTGGGAAAGCCGATTTCTCTGAAAAGTATAATGAAGTCCTATGGAAATAATTAACACAACAGCAAGATTGTAAGTGTCATTATAGGCGATAGAAAAAGTTTTATATCTGTAAGAACAGTAAATAAAAATTCCACTTGCAGCCAGTAAAGTAAGACTAATGCGCCACATCGTATGAATATACATCAGGGAAATAAGAGTGACAAAAATTAAGTAAATTACCGCCGGCATATAAGGATGGGCAACTGATACAAGGATTCCATAGGAAAGCAATATGGCAATACTTGCATACACCATTACAAAGTTATATTTGACAACAAATTTTTTAAGAAAAACTAAAACAAGCTCAAATGAAAGCCCAATAAGAAAGTAAATCGCATAAAAAATAATCCGTTCCTGAGTTACCCCAAAAAGATTAAATCCAGAAAAGAGGATATAACACAGGACCATTACGACAAACCAGGAATTCAAAAGCAATATTTGATTTCGATTTGCTTTTGAAACCATCTCGCGGCAATCAAGATAAGAGTCTTTGTCATAACCGTAATAATCAAAAGAATTTATATGCATACACTTTCGATTATAACAGATAAATTCTAATATAAAAGAATTATTTTTATTCTTTTTATTGCTTTGATTTAAATTAAAATC
>CAMHIV010000079.1 GCA_946185185.1 uncultured Treponema sp.
TGCGAGCATTCGAACTGCTCCTTCAGGAAGGTAAAGAGTTGTTCCTTTGTCTCGGGCAACCTTATCGATTGAACTGTCTGGTTTTACAAAGCATGCCGGGTCAGCAATGTGAACCCATAAATATTTTCCGTCAAAGCATACTGCATCATCTGGATCTGTTGACCATGGACTGTCGATTGCGTAGGCGATTTCTTTTACTTCAAGGCGATCTTCTTCCGGTGGAGTTCCTAAGCCTTCTTTTGCGCTGACCATGGAAAGTCCGTAACGGGTAGGGTAAGGATTTTTTGTAATGTCCCATATTCCTGTATCAATTAAAAGCTGGTGTGCTTTTTCCGGAGTTTGTGTAACACCTGCTTCTACCATTACCTTTGATTTTTCACTTTTGCAGAAGGCAACATTTTCTACTTCATTCATGAATCTTGCATCATCTGGAAGATTTAGTTTTCTTGCTTTCAGGCGGGAGATAAAGGCCTTGTGAATTTCTTCTTCGTGTTCTTTTTCGTAGTTTTTCTGTTTTATTGCGTCAATTTCTTCCTGTGAACGCGGAATGAATTTTAATTCCAGATTTTTAAGTGCATTTTCATCCTGCGAAAATTCAAGAGAGGCTGCAAACTGATTGTAATAGAACCAACTTTTGTCTGAATCGAATGAGCCTGCAGAAAGTTCAACGAGGTCTTTAAAACTGATGGCTTCTTTTGCGGTCGAATCGTCGCTTAATAAAAGTTCCCATGATTCCTGTATTTTTGCATTGAAATTATCTTCTGAATACGAAAGTGCTTTTTCCAGAGTTGAGCAAGGTTCTTCAGAAAGCGTAATTATATCTTTTTCGCGAACCTTTAAATCTGTGTATTGAGGCTTTTTTCCGCTAGGTGTTCCCGGAGATGTCTGGAATTTGATTACAAGTTTTTCGTTTTCAAAATCGGTAACAACTGCACAAAACTTTTTATAAAGAACAAGAGAATTTTTATTTATCATGGAATAAATATAAACATAATCTTGCAGCGTGCAAAGGGCGGATAAGCTGTTTTTCTCATTCTCATTGAACAAACGTGTTAAAATCGTTATTTTCTATATATTATGATAGTTATGAAATTCGGTGGCTCTTCGGTAGCCAATGCAGAAAGAATTAAGCATGTTGCCTCTATTGTTAAGGCTTATAAGGAAAAGCGTCCTGTTGTTGTTTTGAGTGCAATGGGAGATACTACTGATCATCTTTTGGAAGCTGCAGATCTTGCAGTTACCGGAAAGGTTGATGTAGCTGGTGTAGCAAAACTTCATGAAGATACCGCAAAAGAACTTGGTATCAAAATTGAAACAATTGAAGCTCTTCTTAATGAACTCAAGACTCTGCTTACCGGAATTTCAATGCTCAAAGAAATAAGCAAACGAAGCCGTGATTATCTTGTTTCTTTTGGTGAACGAATGTCTGTCCGCATGATGGCAGCTTATCTTCAGAGTGAAGGAATCGATGCAAAATTTTACGATGCCTGGGATATTGGTTTTGTAAGCGATTCAAATTACATGAGCGCAGAGCTTCTTGATGAAACCTGGGAAAATATTCCGAAATATCTTGGCGCATACGATACCGGAAAAGATAATGCAATTCCGATTGTAACAGGATTTATTGCAAAGGATAAAAAAGGAATAATTACAACTCTTGGTCGTGGTGGTTCTGACCTTACTGCAACAATGATTGGTGCGGCAATGAAGGCTGAAGAAGTTCAGACCTGGAAGGATGTTGATGGAATTTTGACTACAGATCCTCGTGTTGTAAAAGAAGCCCGCCCTGTTCCTGAAGTTACTTATGAAGAAGCTCAGGAACTTGCAATGTTTGGTTCTCAGGTATTGCATCCTCGTTCAATGGTTCCTGTAAGAAAAACCGGAACTCCTGTTCGCGTAAAAAATTCATACAATATTGAAAGCAAAGGAACTATAATTGTAGAAAAGCATAGTGGTGAAATTCCTCCTGTGTGCGCAATTACTTCTGTAAAACATGTTCAGCTTATCGATATGGTTTCAAACCGTATGCTCGGTGCCTGTGGATTCCTTGCGCATATTTTCAATAACTTCCTTAAGTGGAATATTTCAATCGATGTTATTGCTACTTCAGAAGTTTCTGTTTCATGTACTGTAAGTGGAAAAGAAAAGCTTGAAGGAATCGTAGAAGATTTGAGCCGCGCTTGCGATGTTTCAGTTCGAAAAGACAGAGCAATTATTACGATAATCTGCGATGTTCTTCGTTCAAGTGATATTCTTTCATCTGGATTTAAAGCTCTTTCTGAAGCAGGAATTAATGTTCAGATGATAAGCCAGGGTGCAAGCAAGGTTAATATCAGTTTCATTGTAAATGATTCGGAAGCTGACCGCGCAGTTACAGTTTTGCACAAGGAATTTTTTAACTAAGGAATTTTAATATGAAAATAGCTCTTGTCGGATATGGAAAAATGGGGCACATGATTGCAGAATGTGCAAAAAGTCTGGGCCATGAAGTTGTTGCGACAGTAGATGTTGTTTCTGAAGATGCAACTGTAAAGGTTCCTGTCGGGGATTATGATGCTGTTGCCCGCGCTGTAAAATCAAGTGGTGCAGAGGGTGTAATCGAATTTAGTCATCCGACTGCAGTAATGGGAAATATCAAAGCGCTCCTTCCTCTTGGACTTCCAATCGTAGTTGGAACAACTGGCTGGAACGATAAGCAGGCAGAAGTTGATGCTCTTGCTGCAAAATGCGGCGGAATTATCATGACCAGCTCGAACTTTTCTATCGGCGTAAATATGCTTCTTAAAATCATTGATGAAGCCGTAAAAATTATGGAACCATGGTCAGAATACGATATTTCTACCTGGGAAATGCATCACAATCAGAAAGCCGATAGCCCTAGTGGAACTGCAATCACAATTGCTGAACATATTCTTGCAAATACAAAGAAAAAGACAGAAATGGTAACAGATGCCTTCCACGAAAGACCTCGTGCAGATCAGCTCCATGTTTCTTCAACCCGCTGCGGGGCTGTTCCTGGTACTCATACAGTTTTCTTTGACAGCAAGGCTGATACAATCGAAATTACCCACCGTGCAAGAAGCCGCGAAGGTTTTGCAATGGGTTCTGTTCACGCATTGGAACGCCTTTCCGACGCCATTAAAACAGGCCGTCTTACAAAAGGTAAACTGTACGGAATGAGCGATTTGTTCTAATTTCGCAAACATGTTGAACGCCGAGTTTTAATAATACACCATTAAAATTAGCTCCCGGTCGTTTTACATTGTGTAAAATCGTGAGCTAGCTCACTACACGCTGTTTGTGTCAAAGGAACCTATAAACTTGTCGCTCACGCGACAGCCACAAACAGAGTGTTTTTACACAATGCTACACTCCCTCGCGCCAATTTTAATTATATTTTTGCTAACTCGGCATTCAACATATAATCGTCTTACACTGTAACCATTGTTACAAAACCCGCCGTGATGCAGAATTGTGAAAATACGAATAGGATAGTTCGTACAAATCTTTCAGAAGAAGATACTTTCTTAAAAAATCCTTTTACGATAAATCCCTGAGAAATAAGAAGGCTGGTGCTTCCTGCCAGAAGAATAAATGAATACAGTTTAGGATGGCCGAATACGGTAAGAATTGTTGCGTAATTGAAAATCAGTATCGGAAGCAGATAAACAAAAATCCCGGAAACCTTTATCAGATTTTTTCTTCCGATTACAAAATTTATATAAAGCGCGAATCCTGCAAGGTAGACGATTACCAATCCCAATGAAAGATAAAAATTAAGGCTGAAAAGATGAAATGACGGCCAGATAAGGTCCAGCCAGCCGACTGAAGAAATTATAAAACTCAGCATGCTGGCAATGAGAAAACGCTTTTTCTTTGGTGCAAATAGAAGGCATGAAGCAAGCATTCCTAGTCCGAGAGAAATGCAGGTACATATCAAAATATTTCTTGAATCCGGAAGACTTGGAATAAGGGCGAAAACTGCTGCGGCAATTAAAAAAGTGTACATCATAGGTTTTGCAACATATTCCAAAACTTTGAGTTTTTTAGAGTAACTGATAATTTGTAATACTGCACTTACGAGAAAAATTCCTGTGCAGCTTAGAAAAATAATAAAAAACATAAGTACGTCGATTATAAACTCAAAATCATTGTCTGAAAATACATTTTTATTGCATTGTGTGGTAGAAAAGATACTCAGATTTATTTATAATTCAGAAAAGTATTTTAAAATGCAAAAATTGTCCGATTAGGGGGATATATGACAATATCTGAAATGCTTGGTCAGAGCGGGCTTTTGACTTTGCTTGGCATGAGTGTTGTTTTTTCTTTCATTATCATCATGATTATTTGTATGGGCATACTTCATGCTTTTGTCCGTGCATTCAAGCTTGATAAGAATGATGTGAAGGCAACTAAGTCTTCTAAACCGGTAGCTAAAGCTGCTGTTCGTCCTGCAGCTGTTGTTGACCAGGGTGCAGTTATTGCCGCAATTGCTGCTGCAATACGCGAAAAAGAATCTGTTTAATATTTTTAAGAGGTAAATAAAAAATGGCTAAAGTTGGAATTACCGAACTTGCAATTCGTGATGCTCATCAGAGTCTTCACGCTACACGTATGACAACAGCAGATATGCTTCCTGCTTGTCCTATGCTTGATAAAATTGGTTATAAATTCATAGAAGGTTGGGGTGGAGCTACATATGACTCTTGTATCCGCTTCTTGAATGAAGATCCTTGGGAACGTCTTAGAAAGCTCCATGCTGCGCTTCCGAACAATAAGATTATGATGCTTTTGCGCGGTCAGAACCTTTTGGGTTACCGCCACTATGCAGATGATGTTGTTGATAAGTTCGTAGAAACTGCTGCAAAAAACGGTATCGATGTATTCCGTATTTTTGATGCATGTAACGATCCACGCAATCTTGAAAGAGCTACAAAGGCAGCTGTAAAATCTGGAAAACATGTTCAGATGGCTATTTCTTATGCCGTAACTCCTTTCCATACAATCGAAAAATACGCAGAACTTGCAAAAACTTATGCAGACTTTGGAGCAAACTCTATCTGTATTAAGGATATGTCTGGTCTTTTGAAGCCTTACGATGCTTATGAACTCGTAAAAGCTATCAAAGCTAAAGTAGATCTTCCTATAGAAATCCACTCACACTCAACAACAGGTCTTTCTGTTGCAACATTGCTCAAGGCTGCAGAAGCTGGTGCTGATATTCTTGATACAGCAATATCTTCTATGTCTATGGGTACAAGCCATTCTCCTACAGAAACAATCGTAGAAATGCTTAAAGGTTCTCCTTATGACACAGAACTTGATACAAAGGCATTGCTTGAACTCGCTGCATATTTCCGTGAAGTTCGTTCACACTATGCTTCTTTGGAATCAAAATTCCTTGGAGCTGATACTCGTATTCTTCTTTCACAGGTACCAGGCGGTATGCTTTCTAACCTTGAAAGCCAGCTTAAACAGCAGGGTGCAGGTGACAAGATGGATGCTGTTCTTGCAGAACTTCCAAAAGTTCACAAAGATGCAGGTTATGTTCCACTTGTAACTCCAACTTCTCAGATTGTTGGTACACAGGCTGTATTCAATGTACTCTTTGGCCGTTATGAACGCATGACAGGTGAATTCCGTGATCTCCTTACAGGAAAATACGGACGCCTTCCTGCAGAACCAAATAAGGATCTCGTTAAGAAAGCTCTTGAACAGAACAACATGGATAAGGTTGTTGAATGCCGCCCTGCTGATCTCATCGAACCAGAATGGGACAAAATGGTTAAAGAAGCAAAAGAAAACGGTGGTGACGGTTCTGTAGAAGATACATTGACTTATGCAATGTTCCCTAAAGTAGCAGCAGGATTCTTCAAGACTCGTGCAAATGGTCCTGTTGATGCAAAAGAAAAGTTCGGTACTCCTGCTGTTTCTACTGCTGCAGCTCCAAAAGCTTCAAACGGCGGTTCATACACAGTAACAGTAAATGGAACTTCATATAACGTAACAAGTGACGGAAAAGGCAATATCAATGTTAATGGTACTGCTTACAATGTTGCATTTGGTGCAGCCGGTGCCGCTCCTGCAGCTCAGTCTGCTGCTCCTGTTGCAGCTCCAGTTGTTACAGGTGGTGCAAAAATTACTTCACCAGTAGCCGGAACACTTCTCCGCTATGCTGTTGAATCAGGTGCTTCTGTAAAGAAGGGTGATACAGTTGTCATTCTTGAATCAATGAAGATGGAACTTGAAGTTAAGGCTGTTGCAGATGGTACAGTAACATTCTCTGTTCAGCCGGGAAGTCAGGTTACTTCTGGTCAGGAACTCGGTGCTATTGGTGGAACAGTTGCTGCTCCTGCAAGTGCTCCTAAAGCCGCTCCTGCTGCAGCTCCAAGTGCACCAGCTGGCGGTAAACCTGTAAATGCACCAGTAGCCGGAACACTTCTTCGCTATGCTGTTGAAGATGGAGCTTCTGTTGATGCATCAACAACTGTAATGTACATCGAATCAATGAAGATGGAACTTGAAATTAAAGCTGGAGCTGCCGGAAAGGTACACTTCTTAGTTCCAACTGGAACTCAGGTTTCTAACGGTCAGCAGCTTGCTGAAATTCAGTAATTAGGAAGACGTATGATAACTACTAGAACAGAAAATAATAAAAAAATTGCTCTGGTAATGCTCGCAATGATGCTTTCTGCTGCGGTTATTTCGTTTGGTACAAGAGCTTTTGCTCAGGATCATACAGAAACCGTTCAGACTGGTATGGACAGGGTAATTACTGGAACAGAAGACTGGAACGGAAAATATGATATTTCTGCTTCTAAGTTCTTCAAAAACATAGGAAAATCTACTGGTATCTATAAGATTATCCATAGACAGACTGCAGAAGAAATTGAAGCTGAAAAAGCTGCCGAAGAAGCAAAGGAACTTGCTGCAAAATCTGATCCTTTTGCTGGTAAAAAGGCTCCTGGCTGGCAGTATGTTGTAATGATTGCAATCGGATTTTTGATTGTATATCTTGGTGCAGCAAAAGGTTTTGAACCTTTGCTTTTGATTCCGATTGGATTTGGTACAATTCTTGTAAATATTCCGGGTGCAAACATGGGTGTTGCTCCGGATGGAATGCTCAGCATTATTTACAAGGCCGGTGTAGGAAACGAATTCTTCCCGATGTTGATCTTTATGGGAATCGGTGCAATGACAGACTTTGGTCCTCTTATTGCTAACCCTAAGATGGCTATTCTTGGTGGTGCAGCTCAGCTTGGTGTATTCTTTACACTTTTCGGCGTTGCACTTATGAACTTGATTCCTGGAATCAATTACAACATTCTTCAGGCTGCTGCTATTTCAATCATTGGTGGTGCAGACGGTCCTACTTCGATTTACGTTTCTGCTAAGCTTGCTCCAGAATTGATGGCAGTAATTGCTGTTGCTGCATATTCATACATGGCTTTGGTTCCTATGATCCAGCCTCCAATTATGAAGCTTCTTACAACTCAGAAAGAACGGGAAATCCGCATGGATCAGCTTAGAGAAGTAAGCAAGACGGAAAAAATCTTGTTCCCGCTTATGCTTCTTGTTCTTACAATTTTGCTTTTGCCACCAGCATGTCCACTTATCGGTATGCTTGCATTCGGTAACTTTGTAAAACAGTGTGGTGTTGTTGAACGCCTTTCAAAGACAATGGAAAACGAATTGATGAACATTGTTTCAATTTTGCTTTCTCTTGGTGTTGGAAGCCAGATGACTCCAGAAAAGATTATCAATGCAAATTCACTTGGAATTATTCTTCTTGGTTTGCTTGCCTTTGCTGTTGCTTCTGCAGGTGGTATTCTTATGGCTAAGTTTATCAATCTATTCCTTCCAAAAGGAAAGAAGATTAATCCGCTTATCGGTTCTGCCGGCGTTTCTGCAGTTCCAATGGCTGCCCGCGTTTCAAATAAAGTAGGTTTGGAATACGATCCATCGAACTTCCTTTTGATGAATGCAATGGGACCAAATGTTTCTGGTGTAATCGGTACAGCAATCGCTGCCGGTGTATTTATCGCAACATTTGGACAGTAATAGTTATTTAAATCGAATGTCGAGTTAAAGGCTCTAGTCCGAAAACTGGCTCTCAGCGGAAACCTGATTACGCCAGTTTTCAATTTATTTTCGTAACTCGACATTCAATTTCTAATCCTCCATAGGTGGGAAGAAGTTGAAGTTTCCGTCGTCGGAAAGAATGAAGATTAAAAGTCCTGTATCTGAGTCATTTTTGTAAAGATTATAAAACCTTTCGCTTGAGTTAAATCTTGAGCCTCGTGCTCTGTTTCCACATCCTGTATCTAGTCCGTCAAGTACAGCTCCGAATCCATGACAAATACAGTTGTCGTCCATAATTATTGCGCCATCTACGGAAGAAAGTTTTTTTACATTGTCGCTGGTAAGTTTTACCGGCTTCGTAAGAATGGCTAAATCCTGATATTTTTTTACGAACTGTTCGGCATCACTTTTTATAACTAAAATGGTTCCCTTCTGCTGATTGCATAGAGTGTGAATTATCGAATAAATATTATGGAGTGTGGAATCTTTTGTCTCCGGAAAAATATTTGCTGCGTATTTAATGAAACTCTTTTTATCGAGAAGGGTGCTTGAAAAAGTCAGTAAATTATTCTTCATCGTAAGAAGTTCTGTGTCGTTATTGTATAAAGTCCATTTGTGATCTTTTGAAAAGGAAACTGAATAAATTATTTCAGCTGATTTATTTTTTCCAATTCCATAAATCTTATTTGTGTCAGAAATAATTCCTATGTCTTCTTTTGAATCCGTTAGCTCAAGAAGTTTTCTGATTAATTTAAGATTATTCATTGAAAAACTTCCGTAGTTTTCCGGTGATTCAAATTCAAAAAGGAAATCGATATTTTCAGGCTCATTTGTAAAGTGTATTAATCCTTCTGTGATGCCTTTTTCGTAGGTTAAAAATGCAAGGCTGTTAAAAATGTTCAGAAGAGTTAGATTTAAGTTTTCATAGAGTGCGAAGTCATTGTAATTGCAGCATTGTTTTGAAATTTCTGTGACTAGAGAGTCTGTTGCCTGCTTTATGATTATACTGCTGGTGGAACCGTTATAAAAATATGTGTTTTCACCATTCCATTCATCGATAAGGAAATTAAATAACGTTTCTGCAATTTTATCGTAAAGAATGCTGTGTTCTTCAAGTTCACTCAGATATTTTGGATTAAGGTAAAGGATAAAAAAGCATGTATTATTTTCATCTGTAAAGGAATTTGAAATCAACGTGAAGTATTTTTCTTTTTTCAGTTCTT
>CAMHIV010000080.1 GCA_946185185.1 uncultured Treponema sp.
TCATCCAGACATTTCCGGTTGAATCAAAAAGCGCCTGAAAAACAGAATCGGTTCCAAGACCGCTGTCAGAATTAAAATTGTCAATTGTTTTGAACGAACAGTTTTCTTCGTTGTAGTACATTCCGCGAGAAATTCCGCCGCTGGTACAAATCCAGTAAGAATCGTTTACATCCTGCGAAATCTTAAAAATTACATTTCCGGAAAGTCCATCATTGGTAGAAAAATGTGCTACAATTCTTCCGCGTTCCATTACATAAACGCCGCCACCATCAGTACCTATCCAAACACAGTCTTTCCGGTCTTTGTAGATACACATTATGTATTCATTATCAAATCCATCCTGCTGATTCATAGTTGTAATCTTTCCGTTCGGATGAATAATCGAAAGACCGGTTGTTGTTCCAACATATACTTCACCAGGAGATGTTTCTAGAGCAACTCGAACTTTATTTCCTGAAAGACCATTATCGGTTGTCCAGGAAGTAATTTTTTTTGTCTTAATATTATATCTGAGTTGTCCCGGTTTTTTGTAACAACTTACAAGCAAATCTCCGTTCAAGGCATTTGCAATATGACGAATTCGAATACCTTTTGTATATTCTGTTAGCGCATTTTGAATCTCATGTTCATTCTGAAGACAAATCAAGCCGGTATCGGTTCCAACCCATACACATCCTTCAGTATCTTCACAGATTGCATTTACGGTTCCCTGTGTTTTGGTAACTCTAAATTTTCCATGGGTAAGCTTTGCAATACCATTTCTATCTGTTGCAAACCAGATATTTCCTTCACGGTCACCGGTAATGCGGTTTATAGTTGAAGTTTCAAGTGTGTTTCCCTTGTACTGGTAATATTCTCCATTCGAATAAACTACCAGGCCCTTGTCGGTTCCAAACCACAAGGTTCCATTTCTTTCCGGATAGATAGAATTTACAGGAGTTGTATCAAGTATTGTGTTTGTCTTAACAACTGATAGATTGCCGTTAGAAATTCGAACCATTCCATAATCAGAAATAGAAACCCATATATTTCCAAGCAAATCCTGGTTTATATCCGCTACATAATATTCTCCAAACTGATCAAGTTCTGTTAAACGACGAAAAATTCCATCAGCAAAAAAATATAAGCCGCAGGTACTTTCAGTTGTAAGCCAGACTCTTCCCGCTGTATCACAAAAAAGGTGACGTGAAATTATTCCCTTTGGAATTGAACCTGCTTCAAACTGAGGTGTTATCATTCTGCCCTGAGGAGTAATATAGACAACGCCGGAAGCAGTTCCTATCCAAATGTTGCCACGTTTATCTTCGCAAATTGCGCGAACAGAATTATTCATAAGACCATTTTTTGTTGAGTAGGATTTTTTATCCACTGTAGAAAGCTTTTGAACACCATCATCATTTGAACCAATCCAGACATTTCCTTTTGAATCCTGAAAAATGACCCGGACAGAAGCAAAAGAAATTTCGTTATCCTTTGCACGACGAACTTTTGTAAACTCTACACCGTCAAATCTAATAAGTCCTTCATAAGTTCCAATGTTTATGTAACCGTCCTGAGTTTGAAGAATATCAGTTGCGGTGGCACCAGAAAGATTTCCAAATGAACTCCAGTTTTGGCAAACATAATTATCGAAAAAAGAAGTTTTTGCAAAAACAGGAGTTAGAATAAACGCAAAAAGAATAAAAATAATACGTTTCATGATTTTTAAATTATAAATCTGATTTTTAAATTTTCAAATTCTTTTTGGTATAGTAGAAGGAAGCGTTACGATTTTACACAACACTTCTCTCCTTCGCGCCAATTTTATCAAAATCACATACATTCGGTATTCGACTTACACTTAACACTTAGCAAAAGTACACTTAACACTTAACATTTTTTGCTATAATCACTTTACACTTTTATTTTTTTACGCTAAATTCCAGTTAACATAAATAAAATTGAGGTTTACAAAATGATGGGAGAAATAATCCGTTCATTACTGGAAAAAAACGGCATGAATCAGAAAGACCTTGCCGAAAAAGCCAGCGTTACAGAAGCGGCAGTTTCACTTTATCTGAGTAACAACCGAACCCCGCGCGGAACAATCCTGAAAAATATTGCACAAGCACTGGGAACAACACCGGAATTTCTTTTACAAAGTTCAAAAAAAGAACCAGAAGGTAAAAGTTCAATTCAGAAAAAGAGGAATGAAATGAAAGACATTACAAAAATGATGAACTATCGCGCAGACATCAAAGTTGTTGATGCAACTCTTCGAGACGGAGGTCTTGTAAACGACTTTTACTTTGCAGACGACTTTGCAAAGGCTCTTTACGAAGCAAACGCTAAGGCCGGTGTTGATTACATGGAATTTGGTTACAAAGCAGACAAAACAATGTTTGATGTAAATAAATTCGGACCTTCTAAGTTCTGTGATGATGATTATATCCGCAGCGTTGTTGGTGATGGAGAAAGAAAAGTAAAGGTTGCTGTTATGGCAGACGTAGGCCGCTGTAACTACAAGGAAGACATTCACGAACGTTCTGAATCTCCAATCGATTTGGTTCGTGTTGCAACATACCTTCACCAGATGCCAACTGCAATCGACATGATTGAAGATGCTCACAAAAAAGGCTACGAAACAAGCTGTAACATCATGGCTCTTTCTACAGGCCAGGAAAACGATATCAAGGCTGCACTTGAAATGGCTGGAAAATCACCGGTTGATATAATCTACATCGTAGACAGCTACGGTTCAATTTACCCAGAAGAAATGGCCCGCGTATGCGATCTTTTTGGCGAATTTTCTGCAAAGTACAATAAAAAGCTTGGTATCCACGCTCACGACAACCAGAAGCTTGCATTTGCAAACACAATCGAATGTGCTGGTGACGGAGTAGATTTCCTTGATGCAACATACCTTTCTATGGGCCGCGGTGCCGGAAACTGTGCAATGGAACTTCTTTTGGGCTTCCTCAAAAATCCAAAATACAATGTATACCCTGTTCTTGATTTCATTGAAAAACACATGATTCCTATGAAAGAAAAAGGTGTTGTATGGGGCTACGACCTTCCTTACCTTCTTACAGGACAGTTCAACCAGCACCCACGCACTGCAATCGCATACACAAAGGATAACAGAAAAGACATTACAAATTATTACAAAGAATTGACTTCTCAGGAGTAGTATACTGATTTTAATGCCGAGTTTTAAGGCGGTATCATAAAAATTGGCGCGAAAGAGGGTTGAGTGGAAAAGGTAACGGTTGTAATTTTTACCTCAGTCAGTAATCACACCACCGTTACCGCTAGTTTTTGCATGCAAAAACTAGCAAGCAAAACGAAGTTTTGCTCCACTAACAGCGTGTAGTGAGCTAGCTCACGATTTTCATCATCGCTATGCGACTGGTAGCCATTTTTAATGGGTTGTCACTAAACTCGACATTAAAACTATTCAACCTACATTACACTACAAGACCACGGAAAAGCTTCTTCAGGTCTTTTGTGAATTTTTCGGTATCTTTTTTCAGGGTTTTCAAGAAATCACTATCATCAAGAGTTCCAAGAACGGCATTCATTTCTTCTTTTGATTCATACGGCATGCAGCGGTAATAATCCGTAAAGTCCTTTTCACGAGATTCAATACTAAACTGAAGCATTTTTTCCGCCATTGCACTTACATCTTTGATAATATCTTCAAAAATTTCCGCATCGAATTTTTCTATACCGCGGGAATACAGTTTTTCAAGAATATAAATTGCATAGCAAGCCTTGTTATCTTCATAGTCTGCCTGCACATTGTCATAAAAAGCATGAATGGAAGTCCAATCATTTATTTTCTGTTCTTTTACAAGGCGGCAAAGCTCAGAAACTTTTTCTTTTGGCATAACCTGTCCGCCCACATTCTGCCATTCTGTGTAGAGAGGCAAAAGTTTTATTTCCGAAATAATAATTTCTTCAAGGGCAGAAATATTATTCCGGTGGCAGAATTCAATCAGACTGCGAACTGCAAAATACTTTAAAACCTGACGATAAGCTCGGTAGGCACGAAGAGGCTTATAAATAAATGCTCCAACTTTTTTCTGAGCCTGGACATCGAACAAAGTAAATTTTTCGTTTGAAGAATTATGAAGATAATCTTTTGCAGCCTGATACAATTCTTCCGGAGTAGAAACATTTTCCGTAAAACTTACATCCAACTGAGAAAGCTGAGAAGCCGTAAGAGAAATTATACTGTGCAAAGCATTTTCAACTTCCTGCATGGTATCCGGCGAGAATGGATCTGTTTCAATATTTTGAACTTTGATTACGCGCTTATCCCGCTTTGAAAATTTGTACTTATTCCGGATAATCGCAAACATATTATACATAAACCACCAGGCCGGAATAATATGAATCGGATCATTTACGTTGTCACCCGGAGAAATCAAAGAAAACGGATATTGAATATCAAGTTCGTGCTGATATGAACCTTTTACGGCAAGAACAAAGCTTGCAAACCGGCTGTTATGTTTAAAATCGGAGCACAATCCCGGCCAGAATCCTCGACCTGCAATAATTTCGCCGTCTGGACTTCGGGAATTATGATTGCTACCAACTGTAGCGCCTGCCGCAATATTCGACTGCCCCATAACTGTTGTAGCAATAAGGAATGAAGAATTGTGATGCTGCTCATGGAATGGAAAAATCAAATTATTTAAAAGTTCACAACATGAAACAGTAGAATTATCACCCAAAACGGAATTTATAAGGCGTGCACCATATTTTAACTGGCAGTTTCTTCCCAAAACAAAGCGAATTCCTACCGCCTGATAAAATATCCGTGAACCGTAGCCAACAATTCCGTTTACAAGTTCAACCCCCTCTCCTATCTGACTAGGTTCTTCTTCGCTGGAAAGAATTGTAAGGTTCTTTAATTTAAATGCGCCCTTAATATATGTGTTTGAGCCGATTTTTGCATCCTTAAGCAAAGTTGTATTTTTGATTACAACATCGTCACCAATAATCCCAAATGAATTATTTTCTTTTGAAAAACTATTTTCGGTGATTTCAATAAATCTTTTCATCAATTCAGAATCACCTCGGAATCGTGACCAGATGTAAGCATCAGCAGGAATCATACTTTCAAAAGGAAGAACCTGACGACCATTATTTTCGTTTCCGACACCAATCCAGATACGACTTTCTTCGTCTTCACCATCTTTTAAAATGCCGTTTCCAAATTTACTGTGGGCGGTACAACATAATTCCTGAACATTAAAAAGAATAATCCTTTCGCCAAGCCGATAATTTTCAAGATATGAAACATTCTGAACTACGTTATCATTTCCAATCACACTGTTTCGAACAAGACTGTTTATGATTCCCGTTCCAAGTTCAAGATCATGATATTTTAATTTTGCAGGACAGAGACGACCTATAACGACAAAACCTTCAAATCGGCTGTCACGAATAAGCTCAGGATCAAATTCGCCCTCTGTTTCCGAAACATAAATATTTTCCCAATTTTCTGCGCTGTTTCGAAGCTGTTCAAGGCGTTCAATTTCGGAAGAAGTTAATTGTCTTTTATTTTTAAGAAGTTCCGGAGGAATTTCGATTTTTTTCTGCTTTTTTGATAAATAAGTGATACCAGTCATGAGAGCATTCTACTTAAATTGCTCAAAAAATGCTATAATTTCATTATGAAGAAGAAAATTGCTCTACTAACCGCATTTTTAAGCACATTGATTTTTAATTTTTCATTCACAAGAATATATGCGCAGGAATCCTATCGTGCTCCGGGAGTATACGAAGAATATATTCTTGAAAATGGAATAAGCGTTTTTGTTCTTGAAGATTTTTCTTCGGCAACGATACGACTGGAATATGCGGTAAAAGCAGGTTTTTCATCTCAAAATCAGACAAACACCGGATTTTTTTCACTTTATACACGTCTTCTAAAAAAATCCGCTGAAAGTTTCAACGAATTAAAAAATCTAAGCGCAGAATGTAACGCAGATTCTTCACGTTACATAATTCACACAACGCCTTCAAAATTGTACCGCACAATGACACTTTTTTCTGCACTGGCATTTTCACCGTCGTTTTCCGACGCATTAATAAAACAAGAGCTTTCTACCCTGAAAACTGAAGTAATGCAATACGCCTACACTCCTGCTGCTTTTATAAACGCAAGTATTGATTCGCGAGTTTTTTCTGCAACACCCTGGAAACATGATTCAGGAATTTATCCGGCACTTTTTACAAAAACTAGTCCTTCTCAGGCCCGCACAATTCTTTCCGAAATTTCAACCGGCTGGTACGTTCCGCAAAACAGTGCAATTTTTATAAGCGGAAGCATTAAAAAAGAAGCAGCATTAAGTCTTGCAAAACAAACCTTTGGACAGCACGAAGCCGCTCTTTCTCCTCAAAAAATACGGGGAATAAAAGTTGGAAATAAAAATCACAAATTTGTGCTTTACGACAATGACTTTTCAGAAGATTTAACGCAAATCATAGTTCAGTATTCTTCGCTTTCTATGAACCAATGCGATATAACTGCCACAGCATTGAATTCAAATAGTTCATCATTTAAAAATACACTTTGCACTGAAGCGAAATTAAACATACGGGAATCAGAATACATCAACGCGGCGGCCGCACACAAAAACGGAACCAGCCGGCTTATAATTCAAGCTCTTTTGGAACGAAACAAAAGTTCCTGTGTCGAACAAAGCGAAACCTTCTTAAAGAAAACGCTAACCGGAATCGAAGAAACAAGAATTGAAGAATACCTTTCTGCAAAACGACTGTTAACAGCCTCTTTTGATAATATTACTGCAGACTCTGAAACATTTATGGAATATCTTTCGCAATTCTGGGCAATAAAAAACGAAGAAACCGAAAAAGCGCAAAAAAATCTTTGCGAAAAAATGTGTTCCCGCCCGAACAATCTTAATTCCGAATCGACAGATGATATCTGCTCAATTCTAAAAAATGAACAGCCCTTTGTATTTGTTCTTGTAAACTCAAAAACCTACAAAAAAAATAAAAATCTATTTACAAAAGCTGGCTACGAGCCGGTAAATCAAAAAAACAGTTCCTGGTTCATGCAGAATCTGCAGAAAAATGCATCGGACAATCTAAAGGATGAAAGAACGGAAGATTTGCTGTCATCATTTGATTCAAAAGAAGTTCTTGAACAGTTTATAACAGAAAGCCGGAATGCTTTTTCCGAAACAAAACTTCAAAACGGAATTCCAATCTATTTTCGGGAAAATAATAATTCCTCACAGACAGCAATTTTAGTTTCAATTTTTGGAGGAAAATTTTCTGACGAAGGGAAACCTGGGTTCGAAGCAGTTATGACAGATGCTCTCGCAGCAAATATTCAGAATGAACTTAATCACTACAGTTCACAAGGAATACTCGAAGGATTCCCAGACGTACAGGCAGAAACAATCAACAGAAAAAGCTTAATTTCCATTGTCTGCATAAAGGAAGATGTTAACGCCTGCCTAAAAGCTCTTGGTACAGCACTGATTTATAACGACATAGCACCAGCTACTGCAGACAGCACAGTTTATTCTGTTCAGACCCAGAAACGAATTTTTAATGCAAGCCCGATAAATCAAATCACTTTCCGTGGAATAAAATATCTTTATGACGAATACTTAATTCGGGATATTTTTGACAGCGACAAAGATATTCTTCAAAAAACTTCTTACACTGACATTTTAAGCGCCTACCCAAAGCTTCTTAACGCAGCAAGATATTCAATTATTATTTCTGGAAATTTCAATAAAGAAGACTGTATTGAACTCCTTAATTCTACACTAGGACTTCTTTCCGTACAGCAGGAAAATGAGATTTTACATAATTTTCAAAAACCAGATTTTCCAAACAAACCAAAAAAGGTTACAGCAAAACTACGACACCTTTTTTATACAGATATCAAAGCGGAAGACGCGGGCCCAATGCCGGCAATACTTGT
The DNA here is from genome assembly GCA_946185185.1 of uncultured Treponema sp. Classification (GTDB taxonomy): domain Bacteria; phylum Spirochaetota; class Spirochaetia; order Treponematales; family Treponemataceae; genus Treponema_D. The sequence goes on from CAMHIV010000080.1 coordinate 7,955, forward strand.
TCCTACAAAGGATTTTTCTGATCCTGCGCAATTCTGGTTCCGCACACCGGAAGATAAATACGAGCGGATTTTATTTAATGCCGTCCTACTCAGATTTGCAGAAGTTTTAGACGAAAAATTTGAAACCCGGCTTATACTTTCCGAAGAGCCATTCCCAATCGCTGCAATCACTTTTATCAACGTGTCGCACACAGATTCTCTTGAAAAAGCCTATTCTGAAGTACACAAGGAGTTTCTTGCAGGTTTATCTGAAAACGACGAAATTGCTAATGCCCGCCACAGCTGGATAATGCATTTTCTTTCAGAAACCAAAACAAATCAGGGAACGGCAAAAATCATTGCAAAAGGAAACACTGCCGATGAATATCTGGATGAATACAGTTTTATCCTGAACGCCGCCAACAAAGACTTTGAAACAATATTCCAGGAATATATTCCGGAAGAACCGCTTTTAAAAGTGTATTCCAGCGACGCAAAAAGATAATTAGCTATAGCATTTTTCAAAACCGTATTCGTTCAAAATATGTGTCATGAATATATCATTTGATTCAACAGGGATTTCTTTCGTAATAACATTTACACTGCACACGCCGCAGAAATAAACTGCTTTTTTTTGTGAAGCTACAGAAGAAAGATATTTGTCGTAATAGCCTTTTCCTCGACCTAAGCGTGCACCATTTAAATTAAATGCCAATCCCGGAACCAAAAATACTGAACCAGAATCAATTTCTTCATGCTCAATTTTTTGGCAAAAATCTGATGGTTCTAAGATTTTGTATAAATTATCATCGGTGAAACTTGAATTCAAATCTTCTATAAGGTAGAAATCCATCTCATTTGTACCGGGCTTCATTCTAGGAAGATACAACTTCTTTCCATCCTGCAGAGTTTTTTCAAGAATCAGTTTTAAATCTATTTCATCATTCATTGCCATGTAGGCAAATATTGCAGGCGCATTTTTATACAAATCAGTTTTCAAAAAGGATTCAGCAACAGATTTTGACATCTGTTCTGCAAGATTTATATCAGAAAAAAGCTCTTTTAATACACCTTTTGCCCTTTTTCGCAGAACCTTTTTTCGTTCCAGCAAAGGCAATGCTAAAAACTCTTTATCGCA
>CAMHIV010000081.1 GCA_946185185.1 uncultured Treponema sp.
GTAAAGCTTGCTTTTTCACCAACTTTCTTTTCCATGATGGCATTTCCGAATGGAGCCATGTATGAAACAACATTGTTATCTGGATCTGATTCCCATGGTCCAAGGATCTTGTATGTTTCTTCTGCTTTTGTATCTTCGTTGTAAAGAGTAACTTCTGTAGCGAAAGAAACCATTGCTGTTGTGATTGTTGTTGGGTCAAAGATAACTGCACGGTTGATTTCAGACTGCAATTTTGTAGCCTGTTCGTTGAGCCAGTGCTGATGTTCTTTTGCTGCTTTGTATTCTGCGTTTTCCTTCAAGTCCCCTTGTGCGCGGGCTTCAGAAATTTCTCGTGCATTTTCTGGAATTTCAACAGTCTGAATCTTTTCAAGCTGATTCTTCTTTTCTTCGAGCTTCTTTGCAGTAACAAGCATACCCTTTGGCTGAGAAGCTTTTTCTTCTGTGATGTGGAAGTCGAAGTCCGGATATTTTTCCATAATTTTTGCACGAAGCTGTGCCTTGTATGCAGGGTCGAAATCTGCAAGATCGTTAATCAGTGTGTACATGCGGTTTACAGTCTGAACGTCATTTTCGAACATGTATTTAAGAAGAGCACCCTTTTCGAACAAAAGTTCTGTTGCAGTTTTGATGATCTTCTTGTTTTCTGTTGAATTAACGTGGTTGCTGATTTCACGGAATGCAAGTTCAATAATCTGGATAAGAGTAATGAGCTGGCGTTCGTAAGAAATGCCGCATGATTTGAACCATTCTTCATCCTGACAGTGTTCAAAGAAGTAGAATACTGCATGACGGAAATCACGGCAGTTTTCGAAGCAGTTTACAGCAAGCTTCTGAACTTTGTCAGTGTGGTTGTTGTTTACGAGCATCTTGAGCATGTCGCCACTGAGTACAGTAGGGAAGAGAAGAACGAATTCGTCTGCCCAGTTTGGAAGCATTTTTACATTCTTAAGGAAATCTGCTTTCAAAGATGTGTTCTTTGTATCCTTGAGCAATTCATACATTTCACGTGGATTTTCGATGCGGTTATAAATTGTCTGGAATGTAACCTTAGAAGGATTTACAAGCTGTTTATTTCTCTGTGTAACAGTCTGTACAATCAGATAAGAAGCAACAATCTGTTCTGTAACCTTAGATGTTGAATCTGATGTATCCAATGTTTTTACGAAAGCAGCGAAGTAGTTGTACATTTCTGCAAATAATTCGCTTGTTTTGTCTGTTTCTTCGCGGTTGATGTACTTCATCAAAATATCGATGCGTGCAAAGAATGCTTTCTGAGCCTTGAATTCATTTGCAAGCTTTTCTTCGATACTGATTTCGCGTTCGCGAACGATGTACTGAGAAATATCGTTTGGATTTACGCCGAAAGTTGAGTTAGATTCAAGAATCTTCTTTGCAGCTGTATTCCATGAAGTCCATTCAGAATCTTTGAGAATGGAAGGAACAAGTTCTGCCTTGATTTTTTTGAAGTCACAGCTGTTTCCGAAAGATTTAATGATGGTTTTGAGAGTCCATTCTTTATCTTCTTTTACTTTCTTTGCGAGTTCTACTTTTTCGCCCTTAATCATTACATAGTTCTTTGCTTTAAGAACCCAAATGTGATTTTTTGCAAGTGGAGTAAGTGCGCTTACTGCCATCTTGAGTGACATTTCTTTTACGCCTACTTTAGAACCGAAATTGATTGTAAGAGTATCGTTGTCAACCTTGCGGATAACACCAACACCCCATGCGCGGTGGTAAACAAAGCTCTTTACATCAAAAGCAATGTGTTTTTCAAAGTCGTTGATAGCTTCGAAAACATTGCGGAAGTTCTGAGAAAGGTTTGATGAGCGGATGTAGTCTTCAAGGTGGCTGTGAGCTTCAAATTTTCCGCGGTAGCAGTCAACAAGTTCTTTGCGAGCCCAGATGTCTTTCTGGTCGATTGAAAGAATTTCTTTAAGGAGATTGATTGCTATGTCCCATTTTTTGTTATCTTTGTACCATGTATAAAGTTCCTGAAGAAGGATAGCTGTTTTGTCTTCGCCCAATGTTTTTGCAATCTTGCGTTTTACGAGCTGGAAGAAATCGATTTCCTGTGGAATAAGCTGAACGAGTTTTGTCCAGATTTCTTTTACAGCATTAAGATTTCCTGCTGTAACGAAGCGGAGAATAGCTTTTTTGTAGTATTCTGTTGAATTTTCTGTATCGCCTTCTGCTTCATAGTGTTCAGCGAGGGCCTTTGCAAGATCAGCTTCTTCGAAGTCGATTTTTACAATCTGAGTGTAAAGTTCCCATACTTTTGGGCTTCCGTCGGCACGGTAAAATTCTGCGAGGGTTCTGAGTGCAAATTTGTTATTCGGGTCATCTTCAAGGATGCTTGTGCAGAGATATTCTACAACAGATTCCTTGTGATTTTTCTGGAAAATATCAACAAGAGTTACAAGTGGAGTATTATCAAGAGTTCCTTTCTGCAGGGAAATGATTCCGCTGATGTAAAGTGCGATGATGCTGTCTTTTGAGTGTGAGAGCTGTTCTTCACAGATAGCATACAATTCGTCGATACAATTTTCGTTTCTAGCCTTTTCTACGATTCCTGCAAGCTCTACAATTTTTTCCTTTGTGTAGTTTCCAATCGCAGCTCGAGTCCATGTTTCTTCTTTAAGCATGTCCTGAACTGTCTTAATCAATTCTTCAGCCATAAAAAACCCCTTTGCTTATATTAAACTCATGCCCTTTATTTCTCTGTTTACTTGACGTACTGACTATATACGTCTGTATCCAGAACTTTTATTTTCAATAAAACCTCATTGATAAGCTGTGTGTCGTTTATGGACTGGCAGTAATCAATGAGCCAAAAATACTTATAAACTAATCTCGGAACCAGTGTGGAATTCGAACGGGACGGATCCTTGTTTTCGTTTTCCATTGCGTAGATTTCCTGCTTTAATTTACCTACTTCCTGTGAGCGCATTGTTCTTTTTATTGTGAAGACTCCCCATAGCACTCCATATACGGGAATCCACGCTTTTAACTCTTCTCCTGAAAAGCCTTTCTTTTCTGTTTTTTCGATAAGGCACTTTATAAGCTCGCAGTCCATGAATTCCAGTTCAACACTTTTGCAGTCAATAAAAAATGCTTCCCGAAACAGAACCTTTGCGGCCTTATCTTCTCCGCATAATGCATAGCAGTCTGCCAAATCCGCCATTACGGAAGCTTGTCCACCGTGAAGGGAATTGGCTTCTGAAAGACACATTTTTGCATTGTCAAATTCGCCCAGCTTTTTGTAGCATAATCCCGTTTTTCTAAGGATATCTGCCTTTTGAACCGGCGATTTTTCGTCCAGAAGATGTGAAAAATTTTGCAGCGCAAGTGAAAAAATTCCCCTGCATATTGCATAGTAAGCCGGCTGGTAGATTTCTTTCTGTGACTTAAGGTAGTACAGAAAGTTTTTCCACTCTACAAGCAGACTTTCACCTTTTTCTGAGTAGTCGCTCAGTTCTGCAAGCCTGTTTACCGGATTAATCCAGCGGTTGCAGCAGTCAGAGGTGAAAACAAGTTCTGACGAATCAAGTGAATATTCAAATGTTTCCAGCAGAATTTTTTGCGCTTGGATAAAATTCCCGGCTTCAATGAAAGAGAGGGCATCTTTTAATCCTTTTTCTGTTTGAATATTCATATGCGGTAAGATTTATTATATCAAATTGAAATATTTAGTCAATGAATTGATAAAAAAATGTTAAAATGGGGTAAAGTTTATACTAGGATTTGTTTAATCTGTCAATATATTTTAGAAAAAAAATATTTTTTTTAGAACAGAATATCGAGTATTGCAGATTTAATAAAAAATTGCCGCGAAGGAGACGAGTCTTGGGCAAAAACAATCTGTTTATGGTTGTCGCGAAAGCGACAAGTTTATAAGTTCCTATGCCATAAACAGCTTGTAGTACGCTAGCGTACGGTTTTGAACAAGACTCGGGGACTGGGAGGCAATTTTATTGGTGTATCAATAAAACTCGATATTCAGTTCTAATTATACAGCAGTAACTTATTGAACATTTACAATAACGGTTTCATCTGCTATTATTGAAGAAATATGAAAAATACTATGCTTGCACCATCTTTGTTGAGTGCTGATTTTGCTGATTTAAAGGCTGCGCTCAAGACAATTGAACAGAACGGGGGAGAGATTGTTCACATTGACGTTATGGACGGTTTGTTTGTTCCGCAGATTTCTTACGGACAGCCGATTGTTCAGAGTATTCGTCCTTATTCAAAACTTCCTTTTGATGTTCACCTTATGGTGGAAAAACCGGAAAATCAGGTTGAGTCGTTTGCAGAAAGTGGAGCTGACTGGATTACATTTCATCATGAAGCCTGCATTCATTCTCACAGATTAATCCAGAAAATTCATTCCCTTGGAAAAAAGGCTGGTATTTCAATTGTGCCGTCTACACCAGTTTCAGTAATTTCTGAACTGCTGGAATATGTGGACCTTGTTCTTGTTATGACAGTAAACCCAGGCTTTGGCGGTCAGAAGCTTATACCTTCCTGCGTAAAAAAGATTTCTGAACTTGCAGGAATCCGGGAAGAACGTGGTTTGAATTTTATGATTTCGGTAGACGGCGGTGTTAATGCAGAAACTTTGCAGGAAGTTGTTGCTGCAGGTCCGGATATAGTTGTTTCCGGGTCTGCATTTTTCTCTGGAAAGTTGAACTGGAAAAAATCGTAATTATTGGAGATTATCATATGAGTTTTTTGAAGAAGTTTTTTGGATTCTGTATGATTTTACTGTTCTCTGCATCTCTTGGCTTTGCACAGAGTTCATCACAGAGCCCTGCTGTTACGGCTTTTGTTCAGGGAGCAAAGGCTTTTGGTGCGGGTGAGTGGACTTCTTCAATTTTTTTGCTCCGAAAGGCTGTCTCGTATCCTGAAAATTTTACTGCGGAAACCTGGTACATGCTGATTACCGCAGAAATGTATGCCGGTGAATATAAAAACGCTTTTCAGGATTGCGAAACTTATGCAAGAAATTTTCCGGACAGTCCTTATGATTCTTATGTGCTTTATCATCGCGGCCGTGCCCTTTTCTGCATGGGAGAATATGAAAAATCTGTCCTTATTTTGAGTGATTTCTGTCACCAGTATCCGGAGCATGAAATGTATCCTTCAGCCTTGTACTGGATTGCAGAGTCATTTTTTGCAACCTACAACTATGAGGATGCTGAACTTTTGTATAATGCAGTTGTAAATGATTATCCGGATGACGCAAAGGCTGATTCGGCTCAGTACAGACTTGAAACAATCAGACAGGCTGCCCGCGAAGAAAAACTTTTGTATCTTTTGAAAGAAACCGGTGAAGAGTATCTTGCTGCAAAAGAAGAATATGAACGTCAGTTAAAACTTTCAGGAATTGATTCAACCAGTGATGCAAGAAGAAGAATTCTTGATTTACAGCGTCAAAATGCTGATAACGAGCGTCATATTCTTGAGCTGGAACACGAGATAGCTCAGTTAAAAGAAAAACTTGGTGACGAGGTTGCAAAGAATTCTGATGTAAAAAAGGAAACTTATTTCCTTTTGCAGGATTTAAAGCGAAAGGCTGCCGAAACTCAGAAACTTCTTAATGATAAAGAAAGGGGAGATTTATAAATGAAACTTGTATATTCAAGAATTTTTGCATTTCTTGCTTGTTTTGCATTGTTAACACCTCTTTCGGCAGAAAAACTGGAAGGCGCTCAAAAGAAAGCTGTAAAAAAAGCTCAGCGCATGAAGGTTGTTGAAGTTGTTGAAGATGAAGGTGCGTTTCAGGCGAAAAATCTTACCTTTTCTGTTGGAAAAATTAAGTATCGCTTGAAGGGGTCTCTTGGCTCTTACCAGCTTTTTGCTCTGAACGAAAAAAATAATCCGGTTTCTCTTTTTGCAAGCCAGGATGAATTTACTTCTTCATTTTATGATGTTCGCATTGGAAAGAAAATTTATCGTCTGAACGACTCTGCTGTAACAATCACCGGAGCCCGAAAAGATGAACTTGGCGGGCAGATGGTATTTACTGTTCCAAAGAAGGTTCGGGTTTTTATAAAGTACGAAAAAGTAAAAGGCTTTAAGGGTGTAAAATCTGAAATTGTAAAATTTACTGCAACTGTTCTTAACCGCTCTACAAAAACTGAAACCGTAGCTTTAAAGAGTGTACTCGATACTGTTCTGGGCGAAAAAAATGGAACTCACTTTTCTACTGCAGTTGAACAGGGTATGAAAAGTGAAAAAAGTTACCGAAATCTTAGTGAACCTAAATGGTTTATTTCTTCAGATGGTTCTACCAGTATTCAGTTTTTGTTGAATGGCGCAAATGTTACGGAGCCGGAACTTGTAGTTGTCGGCAATAAGGATTTTCTTTCACTTCCTGTATGGACGCCGCAGGTAAATCCGGAACATAACTTTGATTCTGTATTGTCTTACAATAATTCGGCAATTTGTATTCTTTGGAAAGGTGTTGAATTAAAGCCGGAAGAATCAGCTTCATTCGTTTATTACATGGCTGTTAATACAGATGAAAAACCTGTTGACGGTGAAAAGTTTATAAGCTTGTACGAAGAATCAAATAAAGAGCTTGATGTTGATGCTCAGTATTCTGTAAAAGAATTTGAAGATCTTTTTAATCAGGCTTTGGAAAAATATGAAGCCGGTTTGTATCCTGAAGCCTATGAAATTGCTATGAAGCTTTGGGAAAAACCAGAGCACAGAAATGAACGTTTGAAGGAACTTAAGGAACTTATTGAAAAGAAGTTAAATCCAACTGAGTTGGACCTTTTGAACGAAGCATATGCATCTTCTGATTATAATTATGAGGATGATATGCCTCCGGCTGGACTACCGGAACCTGATGTACCGGATGTTCCTCAGGAAGTGCCGGAAGCTAGTTTTGATATCAATTCAATTTCTGCTGACCAGTTGAATCCTGAATATGTTCGTGGTCTGGTGGATAGAATTAATTCCCTTGAAGCTGATGATGAAAATATTGATAGAAACGAGATTCTTCGGCTTCATGCAGAACTTGATGCAATCTTAGAGAAGTTGAGGCATCAGTAAAATGACCCGAGATATTCTGGATGTTGCACGGTCTTTAATGATAAGACGGCAGTTTGGAAAGGCTGTTCGTCTTCTGGAAGGCCGGTCTAACATTTATTCCCGAAATTTTGATTATAATCTCTTGCTTGCAACAGCTAATCTCTATCTTGGAGACGTAGGCGAGGCGTCCCGTTATTTTCAGCAGGCTCGTAATATAAAACTTACCGACACGAACCTGCTTTTGGGGCAGGCTGCTTTGTTTTTGAGAAGGGGAGATACGGACAGGGCTCTTACTTATTATCTTGAAATCCTTGAAAATGATCCGGGAAATAAAATTGCCACAGAAGCAATGGATTTTATCCGCTATAAAGGCGATTTTAATACAATCTGCCGCTGGACAGATACAGGAAGAATCGAACAGTTTTATCCTCCTCTTGGAGTGAATGTATACCGCATTGCCGGAATATTTTTTCCGGTAGTTGCCTGCATTCTGGGAATTGTTCTTGCATTCTCCGTAATGGGAAAACATAAGGTTAATTTTGAAAACAGAGCGGATTTGTCTTCTCTTGTTCTTTCTGTTTCGGAACGTCAGAATCTTCAGGAAAAGGATATGTCTCCTGGTTCCTTTGCGTATATTCTTTCTGCCGGCCAGATTAAAGATTCTTATGAAAAGGCTCAGATGTATTTCCAGAATTACCGCGATAATATGGCGCAGATAGAAATTAACCGCTTATTGAATTCTAATGCGTCTGTTTTTGTAAAACAGAAAGCAAACATCCTTATGGGGTATCTTGAAGAACCGGGATTTGATACGATAAAGGATTCTCCTTCGTATAAGCAGGTGCAGGCAGAAAGCCGGCTTTATCTGGATTGCTGGGTTGTATGGTCTGGCCGTATTTCTAATGTAAAACAGACGGAAACTCAGTATTCCTGTGATTTACTTGTAGGATATGAAAACATGGAAACTCTGGAAGGAATTGTTCCAGTCCATTTTGCAGTTCCTCCTGTGCTTGAAAATGAAAAGCCTGTAAAAATTCTTGCAAAAATAAAATCTGCTGACGGAAAACTTTTGCTTGAAGGAAGAGCGGTTTATCAAAGTGTTCAGTAAAAAATGCAAATAATTTTCGGGGAGAATGCATTTTTATTATAGAAAACTGTAATGAAATAGTAAGAAAAAAAATCGAAATATATTTGGAGTAAAAAATGGCAGATGTTTCTAGCAATATGAGTGAAAAATTAAAGGCCCTTGAAGCTGCTCGCGTTCAGATTGAAAAGCAGTTTGGTCAGAATTCCCTTATGCGACTTGGAAATCAGAATAATGGGGAAGGCGTTGATGTAATTCCTTCCGGTTCGATTCTTTTGGATGAAGCTCTTGGAATTGGAGGTTATCCTCGCGGAAGAATTATTGAAATGTACGGACCGGAAAGTTCCGGAAAGACAACTCTTGCACTTCATGCGATTGCCGAAGCACAGAAACTTGGCGGAATCGCTGCATTTGTTGATGCAGAACACGCCCTTGATCCTGTTTATGCAAAAAATCTTGGTGTTGATATCGATAACCTTTGGGTTTCTCAGCCGGACAGCGGTGAACAGGCTCTTGAAATTACAGAGCATCTTGTTCGTTCAGGGGCAGTTGATATCGTTGTAGTTGACTCGGTTGCAGCTTTGACACCTCAGAAAGAAATTGAAGGTGAAATGGGTGATGCTGTAATGGGTATGCAGGCTCGTCTTATGAGTCAGGCTTTGAGAAAACTTACTGCAATAATCGGAAAGTCTAATTGTATTGTAATTTTCATTAACCAGATTCGTATGAAAATCGGTGTAATGTTCGGAAACCCTGAAACAACAACTGGTGGACAGGCATTGAAATTCTATACTTCAGTTCGTCTTGAAATTCGTCGCATTGAATCAATCGATGGCAAAGGCGATGAAGATGCTGTTGGTAACCGTGTTCGTGTAAAAATCGTAAAGAATAAGGTTGCCGCTCCATTCCGTAAGACAGAACTTGAT
>CAMHIV010000082.1 GCA_946185185.1 uncultured Treponema sp.
AGCTTGTTCCTGCCAGCATGACATTTGCAAATACTTTGTTTTGGAATGTTGATTTGGCGCCTGGCATGGAAATGGAAAAAACAATTAACTTCAGCATTTTTAATCAGCACGGCAAAAAGAAGATTAAAAAAACTTAAAAAAAATGATTTTTTTTCTTGACAGCAGAACTGTTTAGGGGTAATAATGATAATATATTAAATATTCGGAGGAATTACTGTGAAAAAAGTAATCGTATCTACATTGGCAGCTGCTGCATTGGCAATCGCTGCAACATCTTGTGTAACAACTGACCCATTGATGGTAACATCAAACACAATTGGTAGCAAAGTTGGTGAAGTTACAACTATGACTCTCGGTGGAGTTCTCCCACTTCCATTCGATCAGGGAGAAAACGGTGGTACAGCTGCTGCTGCTAAAGCAGGCGGAATCACAAAGGTTGCTACAGTTGACGTTAAAACATACAACCTCCTTAACCTCATCGTTAAGAAGACTATTGTTGTTACTGGTGAGTAATCAGTGTAGACTACGTTGGTAGTTGGAAAGACAGAAAGTCTTGTACTTTCTGTCTTTTTATTTTTTAAAGGATTATGAATATGAAAAATAAAATTATTAAAATCGTTCCTGTTTTTTTTGCAGTCTGCTTTTTATTTTCTTGCTCTGCAAAACCGGCTTTTGACATTACAGGTAACTGGTCATCAGAAAGAACTTTGAAAAATGAAATGGCTTCTAAAGATGATCCATTTGTAAATATCGCTGCTATTTATATTTTCCAGAAAAATGTTTTTGCTTTTAATGAAGACGGAACTTTTACACGTATAGTTGAACAGAAAGCTACAAAGGCAGAATCATTCGCCGATGAAATCAATGAAAATGAACTTCTTGAATATTACAAAACAGGGGATACATCTGTTTCTTTAACCGGTACTTACCAGCTAAAAGGAAAGAATCTCTATCTTTCTACAAAAACAATCAAAGACGGAGATTCCGTACTTGATTACGCAGAATACTACAAAAATATTCAGGCCTTAGGTCCGGTTGAAGCAAAAATCCGCGTATCCTTAAATGAATCCGGCGACCTGGTAGTAGCCGACCTTACACTTAAGAAAGAATAGTTCTTTAGTGTAAGATTGAATGTAACGTCATTAACTTACGGTGGTTGAGGCTCTCGAAACCACCAGTTAAGGAAGTTGCTTTCGCAACAAAAACAGATTTCGACAGCCCCTTCGACAAGCTCAGGGATCACTCGATAACCGCAAAGTTAATGACGCTGGTTGCTTATTTTACAATTTCAAACACTGTAAATATATTTGTTTCCTTGTTCATAATTCCTTTTACCTGAACTTTTTTACCTTTCAGTTTTATCAAATCATTCATAGTAAGCATCTTTGGAGGTTCTTTTTTGTTTTTGCCATCAAATTCAGGGGCAGTTCGCTCCGAATCCGGCATAGGATCTTTATCCGCAATGCAAGCTTCATTTCCTTCGTTTTCAGAGTCAGGTTTTGCCTTCATTTTGGGCATATCACCTTTTTTAAAATCCGGAAAACTCAGAACTGTAAGAACATGAGTTTCTTTTGAATCTGTTGTAAGGGTAACAATTTTTGAAGAATCTTTACCGGAAATTTTGATTTTTCCTTCCAGTACATCAAGTTCCATAGGTTTATGCGGTACAGGTCTTTGAAAATCCTTTTCCGATTTTTCAGATGAAGAATTACCTTGAGCAAAAGTAAAACTTCCGAATCCCAAAAGAAGAGAAGCCATTGCGGCACACATGATTTCGTTTTTCATAATGAACTCCTGTTATTAATTTCTATATTTCAAAAAGCATTGCTTCGAAAATGGTTACACATTTGACCTAGATATATAAAAAAATTATAATAAAACCATGAATAGACGACTTATCACATCAGCATTACCTTATGTAAATAATATTCCACATCTTGGAAATTTGATTCAGATGCTTTCGGGAGATGTTTTTGCACGTTTCTGCCGCAGCCGTGGTTACGAAACACTTTATATCTGCGGTACAGATGAATACGGAACTGCCACAGAAACCCGCGCAATCGAAATGAAAAAGACTCCAAGGGAACTCTGCGACTATTACTACAATGAACACACAAAAATCTACGACTGGTTCCATATCAATTTTGATAAGTTCGGTCGTACTTCTAACGATGAATGTACAGAAATAACTCAGGGACTTTTTAAAGATCTTGATAAAAACGGATACATCAAAGAACACACAAATAAGCAGCTTTTCTGCCCTCACTGTAATATGTTCCTTGCTGACCGCTATGTTCACGGAACATGCCCTAAGTGCGGTTCTGAAAAGGCCCGTGGTGACCAGTGTGATGACTGCGGTTCATTGCTTGATCCTACAGAACTTAAAGAACCAAAATGTGCTACTTGTGGAAACACTCCAGAAGTTCGTGAAACAAAGCACCTTTATATCGATCTTCCTTCAATTTCAAAACATCTGGACAGCTGGATGAATAAGGCCAGTGTTGAAGGAAAATGGTCTGACAATGCAATTAATATCACAAAGGCATGGATTCGCGACGGTTTAAACGAACGCGCAATTACACGTGATCTTAAATGGGGAATTCCTGTACCAAAAGAAGGCTACGAAAATAAAGTATTCTACGTTTGGTTCAACGCTCCTATCGGATACATTTCGATTACAAAACAGCTTGCAAATGAACTTGTAAGGGCTGGAAAAACAAGCTTTGACTGGAAATCATGGTGGCTTCCGGAAGAAAGCGAAGAAGCAAAGAATAAAGCTCCTGTAGACCTTTTCCAGTTCATAGGAAAGGACAATATCCCGTTCCACACAGTAATTTTCCCGTGTACATTACTTGGTTCAAGCCACAACTGGACAAAACTTTATCACATGAGTTCAACAGAATACCTTAACTACGAAAGCGGAAAATTTTCTAAGAGCCGCGGAGTAGGTGTATTCGGAACAGACGCAATTGAAACTGGAATTAAGGCAGACGCATGGCGTTTCTATATTTTCTATAACCGCCCGGAAAAACAGGATTACCAGTTCACATGGAAAGAATTCCGTGAAAAGTACAACGGAGAACTTCTTGGAAACCTCGGTAACCTTGTAAACAGAACTTTGCTTTTTGTAAACAAGTATTACGAAGGAAAAATCCCGGATGCTCCTGTAGATGAAGAATTGTGGTCAAAAGTTCGTGAACTTGAAGCTAAAATCACAGAAAATCTTGAATGGGCAAATCTCCGCGATGCGTTCCATCAGATTTTTGAAATCTCTGACCTTGCAAACAAGGCTTTCCAGGACGGTGAACCATGGAAGACTCGAAACGAAAATCCAGATGCCGCAGCAAAGCTTATTCATAACCTTGTCTATGTAATCAAGGATCTTATGATTATGGCTCATCCTTACATTCCGCAGTATGCAGAACAGATTCTTTCTTACCTTGGAAAGCAGATTTCTGAACCATGCTATGGCGAAGCTCCTGTAGCCGGTGGATTGAACTGGTCTGATCTTGGAAAAACAGAAGGCCTTGATAAAGTAGGGGAAACAGCCGTTTTCTTTACGCCGCTTGATCAGAAAACAGCAGATGCATTCCGCGAAAAATTCAGCGGAAGTCAGGCAGAACGCAAAGAAAAAGCAGAAGGAAAACAGAAAAAAGAAAAGAAGCAGGAAAAGAAGGCAGAACCAGCTGTACTTCCAGAAACAGAACAGCCTGCTCATTTTGCCAAAAATATTCAGCTTAAGGTTGCAAAAATTGTAAAAGTCGACAGAAACCCTGATTCAGACAAGCTTTATGTTGAACACCTTGATGACGGTTCTGGAACTGACCGTGTTATTCAGAGCGGACTTGTTCCATATCTTAAGGAAGATGACCTTCTTGGAAAACATGTAATTATTGCAGATAACCTTGCTCCTCGAAAAATGCGCGGAATTGAAAGCCGTGGTATGCTTCTTGCAGCAGATTACAATGACGAAAACGGTAAAGAATGCGTAGAGCTCATTACAGCTCCATGGGCAGAACCAGGGACAAAGGTTGTTCTTGAAGGCGATGATGTAAATGCAGAAAAGCCTGCTGAAATTCAGGCAGATACTTTCTTCCAGATTGAAATAAAGGTCAATAATAAGACTGTTCAGATTGGCGGAAAGAACCTTACTGCTGCTGGAAAACCGCTTTCTACAGAAAAAACTATTAATGGACCAGTTTCATAATGTTTAAGGTAGAAGTAAAAGAGATTAACGAACTATCCCGCACAAATACGGGATATTTTCAGCAGACAGCATTCTGGTCGGAATTCAAAGAAAATCACGGCTGGGCTTTTAAAAAGTTTTCTGTCTCATGGACACATGAAGAAGCTGATGCAAAAGGAAACGAACAGTGTAATGGGGCGTCAGAAGTTTGTGTTCTGGTACGTTCATTTGCGCATGGAATGTTCAGCCTTGCTTATGTTCCGCTTTTTCCTTCTTTGCCTTTGAGCGGAGTGGATGCAGAAACTCAAAATATCGAATTCACAAATCTTCTTGCAGAAATTGGAAAGGCTTTTAAATCCTTCCTTCCTAAAAACACTATCTGTATCCGTTTTGATCCGGCAGTAGAATTTCCTTCTCCGGAAGAACGGGATTCTTTTGTTCGTGGTACAAAGGTTATTGCTTTTGCTGATAGACTAAAGCTAAAAAAGACTTCTGTTGATATTCAGCCACCAGATTCAACTCAGATTAATCTTTTACCTGCAGAAGAAGAGATTCTTGCCAACATGAAAACCAAGTGGCGCTACAATGTAAATCTTAGTGCCCGCAAAGGCGTTGAAATTGTGCGAGTTCATGGCGACAACGAGGGGTTTGAAAATTATCTAGATATTTTCTATAAACTTTATGGAATAACTGCCGAACGGGATGGAATTGCCGTTCACGCAAAATCTTATTACCAGGATCTTCTTAAGAAATCAGCGGAAGAAATTAAAAATGGAAAAGATGTTCCTGTAATCACTTTGTATCTTGCAAAACACGAAGAAGACTGGCTTGGGGCAATTATTACGCTTTTCAGCAAAGACGAAAGCATATATCTTTACGGCTGTTCTTCAAATGTAAAGCGAAACTTAATGCCGAACTTCCTTTTGCAATGGACAGCAATGAAAGATGCAAAGGCCTACGGAAGTAAATACTACGATATGTACGGAATGCCACCGACAGACGATGAGAACCATCCGATGCACGGACTTTATCTTTTCAAAACTGGATTCGGCGGCAAAAACATTCACAGAATCGGAAGTTATGATGTTCCGTTGAAAGCAATGTATTATTTTTACAATTTTGCAGAAAAATCACGGGCTTTCTGGCATAAAAAAGTACTAAAAAAGATTCGCGGAAGATAAAATGAAACTTGAAGATTTCCGTTTTCTGATTGACTGCAAAAAAAACTTTGAATTTGAATACCACGGAATAAAATATAATTTAACCCATGGAAAAGACGAAAAAGGTGAGTACATCGCATTTGGGCAGGTATATGAGCAGAATCGTTTTTACTCATGGGGAGAATTTATGAACGAAGCCCGGGTTGAAAACTCATTTTTCCGGGAATTTATACAGGATTTTTAGATTTTTCTTGACTTTGCAGAAAGTGCCTTTACAATTTGAGTATGAAAAAAAGTTTTATATTAAAAATGTTTTATAGCCTTATCCTGGGCTTGTCAGTGTTGTTATTGTCTGTTTCTTGTTCAGATAATATCTCCGAAAAAAATGATGCGCTCGATTTTCTTGTTACTGCAAATGCTATTCACAATTCATCTTCAGAATACGGTACCATTGAAATTGTAACTGGTTCAAATTCCCGCGCACTTGATGTTTCAACTATTACAAGCGCGACTGTAACTGTAAGTGGTTACGACATGGATGATGTTCAGGGAACTGATGTAAATCTTGCAAACGGTTCTGGAACAGCAAAAATCAGTGGAATTAAAGTTGGTACTAACCGAGTTGTAACTATAAAATCAAACATTGACGGAGCAGTAATCCGCGGTGTTTGTAATGTTTCTTCCGGAGAATCTAATCACTGTGAAGTAAACTGGGATTCGACAGCCGTTGCAAATGTTTACTATTGTCTTATCAAAGCAAATGCAGATGTTTCTTCTATTGAATCATCTTCGTTCAGTTCAAAAATTCCTTCTGTTCACGCAAGCTTGTTCGATGCAGAAAGGTTTGCCGCTGATTTTAAGGCTGCAAGTTTTAGCGCTTCCGGATTGAATTCAACAGCGTATGTTCTTGGTTACGGAAATGTTGTCGTTAATTATACAAACGCAAACGGATACACA
The DNA here is from genome assembly GCA_946185185.1 of uncultured Treponema sp. GTDB lineage: Bacteria > Spirochaetota > Spirochaetia > Treponematales > Treponemataceae > Treponema_D. The sequence continues at coordinate 6,304 of CAMHIV010000082.1, forward strand.
GTTCAGGTAACAGATATTGCTTCTGAAAAAACAACTTTCACAACTGCTTCTGGAAACACAACCTTGAAGGGATATCCTGGAGAATGGAAAGTAAAAGTATTTGACGAAACTGGAGCTTTGAAAGAAACAAAAGATGTTGTTGTATTTTCTGGAAAGGATACAACAATTGCAATTAACCACGTAAGCGGTGGAACTCCGGTTACCGGAAAGATTATTGTTCATGTGCCAAGTAATTTGGGATATTCAAAAGTTTATGCATGGCCAGGACATGGTACTTATTCAACATGGCCAGGAGTAAGCATGGGAACTGCCAACAACGGTTATTATACCTGCACTCTGGATTCTATTACTGCTACAAAAATCATTTTCAATAATGGCTCTGGTGGTTCTGCCGGAAACGGACAGACTGCAGACCTCTATATCACAGAAGGCGAATGGAACTACATTGGCGGTGCTTCTGGTACTTTAGATACTACAGGTGCTTCTATTTCAAGCAATTTTGAAAAGGCAACTGTTGAAGAAAGCCTTACCGTAGCCGTAGAAAATCCAGCAGTTCCAATGAGACCTACTGTAAAGGTAAACTACGCTGACTGCGCTGAAATTGATGTAAACGGCTCTGTTATATTCACTGTTACAAGCGAAAACACAGAACTTACTGCCGGAACTTATACAGTTGGTTCTAAAACCGGTACCTTATCTGTAGGGAAAAATAAAGTAGATCTTCCTTCTGGTCTTTCAGCAGGACAAAGAATTACGGTTTCTGCAAATGTTGAAAACGAAGTTGGAAGTGCAAGTCTTTCAATCTCTCTTACAACTGCAGAAATTGCGCAGCCAAGCACACCAACTCGCCTTGGGGCTTTCTATGAAAGATGCGCTACAAGCTTCAGTATCTGGTCGCCGACTTACAGCAATGTAAAAGTTGAAGTTAAAAAACAGGGAGAAACCAGTTTTACTGAATATACCTGTACAAAAGGCTTTACTGTAAATGGAAGCTATTCAGATTCATCAAATATTTATGGTGTTACTGTAAAGGGTGACTGTAATCTTGCTGAATATCAGTTCTATATCAATGGAAATGCTGTGCGTGATCCATACGGAAGAATGGTTAAATATGAAGACGATGATGCAAAAACTAATTTGATTAAGGCAAATTACCGTGAAAGTAACTGTACTGTTTCAAGTTATGCAGGTTCTTCTATAAATATCGTTGTTGATGTAGACAGTATTTTGCCGACTGCAGGTTCATGGTATGACAGACCAGCCCTTTCTAATAAAGCCAAATCTGTTGTTTATGAAATTCATGTTGGTGACTTTACCTGTGATTCTTCATGGGGTGGAACTTCTTCAAAGAAAGGTAAGTTCCGGGGCTTTATTGAATCTGGAACAACATATTCCAGTGGTGGAAAAACTGTAAAAACTGGTCTTGATCATCTTGTTGAACTTGGTGTTACACATGTTCAGATTATGCCTATGTATGATTATGCAACAAAAGTTAATCATACTGTTGGAGAATATTATAACTGGGGATATGACCCGGTAAATTACAATGTTCCTGAAGACCGTTTTGCAATGGATCCTAGAGATTATGAAGAAAGAATACGTGAAGTAAAGGATCTTGTAAACGTACTTCATCAGAATGGAATCCGGGTAATTATGGACGTTGTATACAACCATTCTTTCGATGGTGAAATGTTCAGCAAGATTACTTCAAAGTATTACACAACTAAAGATTATTCCGGATGTGGAAACAGTATTGATGTTTCTAATGCAATGGTAAGCCGAATGGTTCGCGACAGTCTTGAATACTGGGCTGAAACCTTTAATCTTGACGGTTTCCGTTTTGACCTTATGGGTATTTATACAAGCAGTGCAATTGGCAGCTGGGGAGATTATTTGAATAATAAATATTCAGACAGAACTTTGCTTTTGTACGGTGAACCTTATAAGGCTGATAATTCAGATACTTCAGGATATGCTTATGCTAATGCAATTCCTGGATTAAATTATGCCGGAGTAGGTGGATTTGCTCATAAATATCGTGAAACTCTTAAGGGTGGAAGTGATGATGCAGTTAAGGGATATATTTTTAATTCAACAGAAAAAGATGGTTCTGCAACAGTAGGAAACGTAATGGTTGGATTGAAAGGTTCCGGTTCAGGTCTTGGTAATGATAATGAAGGCGTATGGACCCGTTACTTTACTGCAAGTCCTTATCAGGCGGTAAATTATCTTTCTGCACATGACAACCTTTGTTTGTACGATAAGATTACAACTGCAGGAGTTACAAGTTCATCTTATGCTCAGGCTATTGTTAAGTTTGGACACGGTATTCTTACTCTTTCTCAGGGTGTTGGTTTTATTCACGGTGGTGATGATTTCCTCCGCACAAAAACTGGTGACAGATGGAGTGAATTTAAGATTGATCACAGAACAGCAAAAGAAAACAGTTATATGTTTGGTCAGGGAATGAATAAAATTGACTGGAGCCGTAAGGTTACTTACAACGATTTGTTTAAATACAATAAAGATCTGATTGAATTTAAAAAATCACATGATGGATTCTATAACGGTTCTGCACAGACATCTTCTGACGGAATGACAATTTATTATAAAGTTACAGATTCGAATGGAACAAAACTTACATGCGTATTAAATCCGGGAGATGGTTTTAATTATTCTGGTAGTGGAACTCAGGTATTT
>CAMHIV010000083.1 GCA_946185185.1 uncultured Treponema sp.
ACGCCGATGATACTGCCTTTCGGGGTGGGAAAGTAGGTAGCTGCCAGACTTTTTTATTTTAAATAATTAATATTGCGCACATTAATTTTTTTCCTGGAACATATATATTTGCTTAGTTGGCAGCTACCTACGTCGGTTCGGCATAGCCTCACCGAGCTGGGTTAATGGAAAATCCTAAAAAATTGCTGGTCGCAATTTTTCTTAACGGATTCACGATAGTAAGCAAGCTGCCAGACTTTTTTATTTTAAATAAATAATATTGCGCACATTAATTTTTTTTTCTGGAACATATATATTTGCTTAGCTGGCAGCTACCTACGTCGTCGTAGCACAGCTACTCCGAGCCATGAGGTGGAGAATCCTAAAAAATTGCTCCAGCAATTTTTCTTAACGGATTTCCGATTTTAGGCAAGCTACTAGATTTTTTTATTAGTTTTGGTTTTAATAAAGTCGATAGAATTTTTTCTAAAATATATCAATAATAGTTTTATTATTTTTTATCTTGGAGTTTTTTATGAAAAAGAGTTTGTTGGCTATTAAATTGTTTTTGTGTTTTTCGGTATTGATGGCTAAACCGTTTGGTTTGGGAACAGAAATTAAAGATTCTGGGGAAATTGTTGTTTTTAATCCTAATGGAAAGTGTGAAGATAGGGTAAGATTTATTAATAATACTGAATATACGCTTCATGTTCGGGTGAATGGGCTTCATAAAAAATTGGGGATGGTGAAAGTTTGCGATGACTTTGTAACTGCTAACGATACAAAGTTTGTTTCTTCATTGTATGAAGACAAATTGGACAAATTTTCATATTTTGAAGTTTTTATTGAAGATGGAAAAATCCTGGAATATAAGGCTGAAACTGATCATGATGATTTTTACTTTACTGTCAATGAAGTTTCTGGGGAAAAGTTGAAGTCAAAAAATGGTGCAAATGATGCTGATGAGCTTTTAAAATGGAAGCAGTTGTTTGATTCTGGAGTTATTACAAGAGAAGAATTTGAGGCAAAAAAGAACTCTTTATTAGGATTATAATTTTTGTTTTGTATTCACTGCGCCGAGCGTGGAGGGCGCTTGCGGCCACTGGAACGAACGATAGTGAGTGAAGCGGCTGAGCGTAGCGGAACCCGGAAGGCGACTTGCAAACGGGTTTGCGCTGAAAAAGAAAACTGGAATAATTTAATGACAGGATGGGGTTCTACTGGTATAATATTTGTATCTTTTATTGCTTGTGAGGGTATATGACTACTGATTTTAAAAGAGAAGGTGGAATTCTTACTGTTGCTATTTCTGGGCGCCTTGATACTGTTACTTCGCCTGAATTGGAAAAAAGTTTAAATGATAATTTGAATGATGTTAACGAGCTTGTTCTTGATTTTAGCTCGGTGGAATATATTTCGTCGACGGGTCTTAGAGTTTTGCTTTCCATGCAGAAAAAAATGGCTAAGCTTGGTGGCATGAAAGTTTTGAATGTTAACGAAATGGTAAAAAGCGTATTCGATGTTACTGGTTTTTCGGATGTGCTTACTATCGAATAATCTATTTCTTTTTGTTGAGTATTTATGATTAAAAAAATTTTTTCTTTCGCCGCTTTTGCTTTGTGTTTGGGAATTCATGGGCTTTTAGTTTCTTGTTCGAATAGTTCCACAGATTATGACATGAACGTGCTTTTGGGTTATTTGAATTCCGGGTCAAGTTCTCCGGTTGTTGATGATAAGTCTTCTATCAAACCGACTAATTTGGGAATTTATTACGAATTTGAGACCAAGCAGGTGACTGTTTCCTGGGCGGATTCGCCTTCTTCGAAATTGAATCACTTGAAAGTTTTTTATACGGTTGGTGATGGTTCGGAAATGTCAACTGTGGTTGCAAAGGGTGTCCAGCAATATTTAATCGATGATGAGATTGCCACTGGTGTAAGTGTAAAAGCGAAGGTTGTGGCATACGATGCATCTTCCGAGGTTGGGGCTAATTCTGAAGCTACGGATGAAATTTCTGTTGTAACCCAGTTGGGTGCTACTGAGCTTAGAATACCGCCGGCTGGTACCGATGCTTCCGGAAATAAAATTGATGCGATTCTGTCGGGAAATCATTTTTCTGAGCAGAAAACGCTTACAACTGCTACGGGAACGATTGTTCGCGGAAATCTTGAAATGGATAAATTTACGCTTTCTTGTAATGATGTTCCCTTTGCTGATGATGAGGCTTCTGTTTCGTTTGTTAATCATAATCGCTTGAAGGTTAGTTTTAAGATTCCTGATACTATTGGTGATTATACAATTAAGGTTTCATACGACGGTGCAAATGGCACTTTTGATCAGTCGGGAACTCTTTCTGTGAAGAACTACAGTGCGATTCATGAAGGTGATTTGATTCTTTCTGATACTAGTACTGTTCCGTATTCTGAGGGAATTTCGTATACAGATGCTCAGAAAGATTCAGCAGTAAGTATTATTTATGCAAAAAATGAATATGGGGTTCCGCTTGGAGTGGGATTGCATAATTCAAAGTCAGGCAAAAAGTCGGGCTATTACAGTTGGGCTTTGGAAGGTTCTTCTATTGAAAATATAAAGTTTGAAGATTTGATTTGTACGCCTTCTACAGGAACTGCAGCTTTGTCTTCCCAGACAACTTTTTCTGGCGATACTTATGGAAATAATAACTGGGAAGATATTTGTTGTTCAAATCCAAAAGAATCTGTGAATGCAAAAATTTATTATCCTGCTTTTTATTATGCTGAAAACTATGGTGATAATTTTGAAATAACTTCAGCATACAAGGACGGATGGTATATTCCTACTATTTCTGAGCTGGCTGCCTTGTATAATAAGCTTTCTCTGGTAGATACAATTCTGAATGCTTTAGGTGCTACTGAATTGGGAAGCAGTTCTTATTGGTCTTCTTCTCAATCGGATGCGAAAGGTTTTTCTGCATGGAATTTGAATTTTAATTCTGGACGGGCATCTTCTGTAAAGAAAGGTAATAAGTTTTACGTTTGTGTTATAAGGGCTTTTAATTAGTGCGAAATTCTTTTTTTGAAGTACGCTGTGACGAAAATAATCCGAAATGGGAAAAGGCGATTGAAAGACTTTATCCTATTTATTCGCGGAACAACGATATTCGTTCTGACTTTGAGCGTGATTATACGCGGCTTTTGCATTGTCAGGCGTACAGAAGGCTGAAACATAAGACTCAGGTTTTTTATGTACCGCACAATGATCATGTTTGCACTCGCATGGAACACGTTATGCATGTTGCAAGTGTGGCGACTACGATTTGTAAATATCTTGGCTTGAACGATAAGCTTGCCGAAGCTATTGCTTTGGGACACGATATTGGTCACGCGCCTTTTGGTCACCATGGGGAAGATTGTCTGAATCTTTTGATGGAACAAAAAGCGGGTGCAAACGCGCCGAAAAAGTTTTGGCATGAGCGGAACAGCTTGTTTTTTGCTGATTACATAGAAACTTTGCCTGATCCGGATGCGATTGAACAGCCGTTGAATCTTACGTATGCGGTTCGGGATGGATTGATTTGTCATTGTGGCGAAATTGATCAGCAGGGAATAAAACCTAGGGAAGACGCAATAGATTTGTATTCAATAAAGCGCCCGGGTATTATTCAGCCCTTTACCTGGGAAGGTTGTATTGTAAAGGTTGCAGATAAGATTGCTTATTTGGGTCGCGATATAGAAGATGCAAGGCAGTATCATATTCTTGATATGGGCGCCTACAGACATATACGTGAAATTGTTGCATCTACTTTGAATGCTAAGGGAAGTCATGCATTCCGTAGTGGTAAGGCTGTAAACACAACGGTTTTGATAAACGATTTAATTGTTGATTTGTGTGAACAGAGTTCGCCAGAAAAAGGCCTTTGCTTTAGCGATGAATATTTTAAATTTATTCTGGAATTGAAAAAGTTTAATTTTGCGCACATTTATAATCACTGGCGATTAAAGGCTTTTAGTCAGTACGCATCTTTGTGTTTGCAGACGATTTACAAGACTTTGATGAAATATTATGAGTACGCCCGCCATGGAAAAATTACTCAGGCGCTGCGTTATTATCCGGTTTTGTGCAAAAATTTTGAAGAATGGCTTATTAAGTACGCAAACTATAGTCCGTCTGGTGTGCAGGGAAATACAATAGATAGAAAAAAGATTTTAAGATATAACACAGAAATTGTTTTTAATATGGAAGATTTTGAATCTTACGAAAAATGTGTAATTGAATATATTTCCGGTATGACGGATGTTTTTGCAATTAAGGTTTACGAAGAAATAATTTCTTTCTAGGTTAAAAAGAAAGCCCCGCCGGCAAAAGGAGAGAGAAACCGGCGGGGCGGGAGAAATTACTTTACTTTATCTATGATTAATCGCTTTCATATATAACAACAGAAATGAAGATGGATGGTTACAAAAAAAAGAAAAAAAGTTGAGAATATCTGCAACTTGACAAATTCTTCAATTCTGTTAGACTATTGTTAAATGACAAAAAATTAAAAAATGTCATTTTGAAAATTTGATAGAGGTTTAATCATGTCTAAGAAATTTGCTTTTTTATTCCCTGGTCAGGGTGCTCAGGAACCTGGAATGTTGAAGGATATTTGTGAAGCATTCCCAGAAGCTCGTGCTGTTGTTGACGAAGTTTCTAAAATCACTGGCGTTGATATGCCAAAACTTATGTGGGAATCAGAAAAGGAAGTTCTTAGCCGTTCAGATAACAGCCAGCTTGCAATTACAACTGCTTCTTTGGCTACAATGAAGGTTTTGGAATCTAAAGGAATCACTCCTAGTGCTTCTATGGGATTCAGCCTTGGTGAATTCCCTGCTTTGTATGCTGCAGGCGTTCTTTCTTTTGAAGATGTAATTAAAGTTGTTCAGAAACGCGGTCAGATTATGCAGAAGGTTTGTGAAGAAATCGCTGCTGCAAACGAAGGTCATGCACCAGGAATGACTGCTGTAATCGGTCTTAGCCAGGATCAGGTAAAAGATCTTTGTTCTGGAATTAAAGATGCATATGCTGCAAACTTGAACTCAAGTGTTCAGACTGTTGTAAGTGGTACTTTTGATGCTCTTACAGAACTTGAAGCAAAGGCAAAAGAAGCTGGTGCACGCCGTGCACTTCGTCTTGCTGTAGCAGGTCCTTTCCATTCTCCATTGATGCAGAAAGCTGCTGATGAATTTGAAAAAGCAATCGCTGATGTAAAATTCAATGATCCAAAAATTGAAATGTTCAGCAATGTAACTGGTGCAAAGGCTACAAGCGGAGAAGAAATTAAAAAGAATGCAGTTCTTCACCTTACAAACCCAGTTCGATGGACAGATGAAGAAGCAGTTCTTGGATCAATCTTGAACAAAGACTGGCAGGTTCTTGAAGTAGGACCTGGAAAAGTATTGAGCGGACTCTGGGCAAAAACAGAACTTGGTGAAACATACAAGGTGCCTTCTATCAATACTGTTGATTCAATTAATGAATTAAACTAATAAGATAAATTGATTGTGAAAGGGTCTGAATAAAAAGCGGGTCCCAGCGAAGGTCAAAAGAAAGGGAACTTCTGTGAAGTTTCCTTTCTTTTGACACCGTCCCACTTTTTATTCAGACCAATCATCGCCTAAAATATTATTTATTGCGTTCAGTAATTGAATGCAACGGGAGACGAAATTGTTAAAAGGAAAAAAAGCGCTTGTTACAGGTTCTAGTCGTGGAATTGGGCGCAAAATTGTTGAAACATATCTGGCTAATGGGGCTGAGGTTTGGGGACTTTGTTCTAAGCCTAGTGCTGCTAAAGAAGAACTTGAAGCATTTGCTAAGGAAAATGGAACTGTTTTTCATGAAATCTGTGCAAATGTTGGGGATGCGGCTCAGCTTACTGAAGTTGTAAAGGCTGCTTTGGCTGAAGCCGGAAACTTTGATATTCTTGTAAATAATGCGGGTATTACTCGTGATGGTCTTAGCTTCCGCATGAAGATGGAAGACTGGCAGAATGTTTTGAACGTAAATCTTACTGGTACTTTTGTTGTAACTCAGATTGTTTCTAACGCAATGCTTAAGGCTCGTTCTGGTTCAATTATCAACATGAGTTCAATTGTTGGTGTTCACGGTCAGGGTGGTCAGGTAAACTACGCTGCTTCTAAGGGTGGTTTGATTGCTTACAGTAAGTCACTTGCAAAAGAAGTTGGTGCCCGCGGTATCCGTGTAAACTGCATTGCTCCTGGTTTTATTGAAACAGACATGACTGCCGTTTTGAATGAAGACCTTAAAAAGAGCATGATTGATTCTGTTCCACTGAAACGCGGCGGAAAACCAGAAGACATCGCCAACGCAGCACTGTTCCTTGCCAGCGATTTGAGTAGTTATATCACCGGACAAGTTCTGGGAGTTGATGGAGGAATGGGAGCCTAAAATAGCAGAACCGTTAAAAAGCAAGCCGCTAGGGTTGCTTTAGGTTCTACGAAAAAATGGCTGGAACCGAGACCGGTAGAGGCGAGGTTAAAATCGAAAATCCGTTAAAAAAAATTGAACGACAGTGCAATTTTTTAGGATTATCGAGAAGACGGCTCGCTCCGAGACTTGCGAGGAGCGTGGGCAGAAATGCCTAATAGTGCAGTTACATTACTGGGCAGGTGATGGGTGTTGATTGCTAGAATCGAAGAACCGTTAAGAAAAAGGCTGCGACAGCGGGCTTTTTTAGGTTCATCGAGTAAAGGCAGGGGCCGAGATTTATCGAGGCCGGAATGGGAGCCTAAAATCGAAAATCCGTTAAAAAAAATTGTACGACAGTGCAATTTTTTAGGATTATCGAGAAAACGGCTCGCTCCGAGACTTGCGAGGAGCGCGGGAAGTTAGTTTTTACTAGTTTCGCCCCTTCGAGAACCTCAGGGATCGAAGCCCCAACCACCGTGAACGGGCTCAAGGATTGAAGCCACAACCACCGGGCAAAGGGGCTTGTTTTGACGACGGGCCTACGCCAGATGCGGAAGGGCGCGGAGCGCGTGCCGAGCGAAGCGAGGTACCGACCGTGAGGGTAGCCTGGAGCAGCTGGTTTGCAAATGAAATTTCGTACAAAAAAAATATAAAAGGAAAATAAAATGGAAAAACGAAGAGTTGTAATTACTGGAATGGGTGCTATTACTCCGCTTGGAAATAGCGTGGATGAATTCTGGGCTGGAATTAAGGCTGGAAAGAGTGGTATTGCGCCAATTACTCATTTTGATGCTACAAAAAACAAGGTTCACTATGCTGCTGAAGTAAAGAATTTTACTGCCGGCGATTATATGGATCCAAAAATTGCAAGAAACATGGCTAGATTCAGTCAGTTTGCTGTTGCTGCTGCTGGTCAGGCTTTGAAGGATGCTGGCCTTGAAGGAAATGCTGAAGTTTTGGACGAAACTGGTTGTGTTCTTGGTGTTGGTATCGGTGGTTTTGAAGTAACTGAAGAAGGTGCCCGCGGATACTTTAAGTCTGAATGCACTAAGACTGCTCCTATGACTATCCCTAAGCTTATTCCAAACGAAGCTGGTGGAAATATTGCTATTACTTATGGTTTGCACGGTCCTGTTGAAGCTGTTGCTACTGCCTGCTCTTCTGGTACTGATGCTCTTGGTGTTGCATTTGATATGGTTCGAAGCGGTCGTCTTGATGTTTGTATGACTGGTGGTGCTGAATCTACAATCACCGGTTATGCAATCGTTTCTTTTGAAGTTTTGCACGCTCTTTCTACTGGTTTTGATGATGATCCAACTAAGGCTAGCCGTCCGTTTGACAAAAAGCGCAATGGCTTTGTAATGGGTGAAGGTGCTGGAATTCTTATTTTTGAAGAATACGAACACGCTAAAGCTCGTGGTGCTAAGATTTACGCTGAAGTTGCCGGTTACGGTGCTTCTTGCGACGGTTACCACCTTACTTCGCCAAATCCTGATGGAATTTGTGGTTCAAAATGTATGAGCCGCGCTCTTAAGGATGCTGGTATGGATCCGAGTGAAATTCAGTACTACAACGCTCACGGTACTTCTACTCACATCAATGATCCTAGCGAAACAAATATGATTAAGATTGCTTTCGGCGAAGATAACGCACGCAAGCTTAAGATTTCTTCTACAAAATCTATGCATGGTCACTGTCTTGGTGCAACTGGTGCTATTGAAGCAATGGTTTGTGTTAAGGCAATTACTGACAGCTTTGTTCCATGTACAAAAAACCTTGAAGAACAGGATGTTGAAGGCGGATGTGACCTTGACTACGTTCCAAACAAGGGTATTGAAATGAACGTTGATGCTGCTATGAGCGCTACATTCGGTTTTGGTGGTCATAACGGTGCAATTATCATTAAGAAGGTAAAATAAGTAGTTTTAAGCAAAATTACTGAAACCGGCTTTGAAGGTGTTCCTTTGGTATGCCTTTGGGCCGGTTTTTTATTTTTCTATTGACATTATTATTAGCACTTACTAACTTTTGGTAGGGCTTATTGAGAAAAATGAAGTTAAGTGAAATAGAAATTGGGAAAACTGTAGTTGTTGAAAAGCTTGCTGGTAATGGGGAACTCAGGCAGCATTTTTTGGATATGGGGATTATTCCGGGGGCAGAAATTACGCTTGTAAAATTTGCGCCTATGGGAGATCCTATGGAATTCCGGCTGCATGGATATGAACTTACACTCAGAGTGGCTGATGCAGAAAAAATTGATGTTTCGGATGTTCCGGAAAAACAATCGGTTTTGAAAGGTGTAATTTCTGAGGAGAAAGTCGGCGGGCATCCTGGTTTGGGTGAAGGCGGTAAATTCCATTCGAAGGGTGATGGAAATCCTTTGCCGGATGGAACGGTGCTTTCGTTTGCCCTTGTTGGAAATCAGAACTGCGGAAAAACAACTCTTTTTAATAAGCTTACCGGTTCAAATCAGCATGTTGGAAACTTTCCTGGTGTTACTGTAGACAGAAAAAGTGGTGCAATTAAGGGAT
>CAMHIV010000084.1 GCA_946185185.1 uncultured Treponema sp.
GTCGTTGAAAAAATCACCTTCCTGATCTGCCAGTGTTTCCAGCGTTGCAAGGCTTTCGTTCAAGGCTGTTGAAAAGCCTCTGGAAATTTTGTTCCAGTAAGTGCCGTTTCCGTCTGTAAAAAGACAGATGAAGCCATATTCACGGCTTTTCTGTTTTGCGACTGCAATTCTTAAAATGTTTTCAACTGCCCGGGTTATTGTTTCGGCTGCATTTTCTTCGTTTATATTTACATTCAACTTTCGATTCCATTCGCTTTCTTTTACAGGTTTTAATGAAATCGATTTTGCAATTTTAATCGATGCTGCAAGTTTTTCACCGTCAAGAAGTGTGTAGCCTTCTGGATATATGATTTTTGATTTGATGTTTCCAAGTGAGCGCAATTTTTCTGCATCGTTTTCGATTTTTGAAGCAGTAATAAATTCTTCTACGCCCATTGGAACAATTTTTTTGCCGTGACTTTTTTTGATTTCGAATACGACTCCGCCCAAAGTAATGGTATCTGCATTTTTCTTTGTTTCTTCAGGAACTTTTCCGAATTCTTTTTCGCGTTTTTTCCTGTCGGTGCTTTTTTCGTAGATGTCTGCCTGTTTTTCAAGACTTCGGGCAGGTTTTGCGTTCTCTAGTTTTTCAAGCAAATCCGGAGAAATCTGATTTAAAATATTTTTTGTCAGCGGAGAAACGCTCATTGCATACATTCTTGATGTGCGGACTATTTCTCCTGCAACGATATAAAGCGGATCCTGTTTGAACATTACGCTGCCTGGATGGATGCTGATGTGGTCGGCAGTCAAACTGCGGTATGTGTCTTTTTTTACCCGTACGCAGACAAACTGAAGCATTCCGGCTGCAATACAGCAAAGATAATCCGAAAGTTTTCCGCCACCGGTAACAGGAATCTGCATATGGTAGACAATATCCTTTAACTGGGAATCGATGTTTTCGATTTCCTTCATTATTCTTTCGTCAAGGTAATTTCTTTTACAGAATTTTTCCTTGTCCTCTGCTTTTTCAAATGCCCGGAAAAGGTGAAGGTAAGAAACAAAGTCCCCCTGAATATCGCGGAACGAGTGGTGTGCGCGGCGGGCTTCCATTTCTTCTCCCGGCGGAAGAACGAAAGGTGAATTTGCAGAGAGGAAAGAAGATGCGATTAAAATTTCTTCAAGTACATCCGGATAGCGCATAATAGATTCAACAATTATGCGGCTGATGCGCGGTTCAAGCGGGAACTGAACCATCATTTTTCCTACGCTGGAAAGACTGTTGTCTTTATCCAGGGCGCCAAGAATATTCAAGGTGTCTATTGCCCCAAGAATATTTTCTTTTTCCGGTGCAGAAATAAAATCGAAGCCTGCAAAATCTTTGATTCCTAAGTCTGCCATCTGAAGAACTACTTCGCTTAAGTCTGTGCGGTAAATTTCTTCGGTTGTGTACATCTGGCGCGTATCAAAATCTTTGCGTGGATAAAGGCGATAGCAGGTTCCCGGTTGTGTTCGTCCGGCTCTTCCCCGGCGCTGATTACAGCTTGCCTTGCTTACAGGTGTTTCAATCAGACTTGAAGTAAATGTCCGTGGGTTGTAAAAATTGAGTTTTGCAAGGCCGGAATCGATTACGGTCGTAATGTATGAAATTGTTACAGAAGTTTCTGCAATATTTGTTGAAATAATTATTTTTTTCTTTCCCTTTGGCGCCGGCAGGAATACTCTTTCCTGATCTTCTTTTGAAAGCCGGCCGTATAGCGGCAAGGTATGAATTTTTCGTGCAAAATTTGAAGTATCCAGCATTTTCATGCAGTCTTTAATAACTTTTTCCCCGGGAAGGAAAATAAGAATTCCTCCTTCTTCTTCGTTGTCGAGAATTCGTTCTACAGTTCCGCAAATTTTGTTCAAAAGTGCAGTGCAGCCAGCTTCGCTTATCGTTGTAGCAGAAATTGCCGGCGGATCGTAAACCATAGTTACCGGATAAGTGATTGTTTCAATTGTTACAATCGGGCATGAGCCGAAATATTTGCTGAAGGCTTCTGCGTTCATAGTTGCGGAACTTACAATTACTTTGAATTCTTTACGAACTTCCAGAACTCTTTTTAAAAGCCCCAGTACAAAGTCAATGTTCAGGCTTCGTTCGTGTGCTTCGTCAACCATGATTACCGAATATTTAGAAAGCCATGGATCGAGCTTCATTTCCTGTAAAAGAATTCCATCGGTCATGATTTTGATTTTTGTCGTTTCGTTGGTTTTATCTTCAAAACGCATTTTGTAGCCGACTAAGCCCGGATATGTTGTTCCCAATTGTTTTGAAATGAATTCGCTTACAGAAAGCGCTGCAATTCGTCGTGGCTGCGTAACGGCAATCATTCCGTTCTGATCGTAGCCTGCTTCGTGAAGAATTATTGGAAGCTGTGTTGTTTTTCCTGAACCGGTTGGACTTTGAACTACTATAACCTGATTATCTTTTAAAGCCTCTAGAATTCTTTCTTTTTGCTCATAAACTGGTAATTTTTCATATTCTATTGCCATGTTATTGTTTCCTTTGTTTTTTCCGTAATACTTTTTCTGTGTTGAATATATTTTGACCAGGTTGTGTTTCCCGTATCATTTAGTCTTTTGATAAATTCATCATCCAGATTTTTTATTACAAAATCCCATCTGGGCGTAATGTAGGTTGTTATGAAGAACGTTTTATGTTCTTCGATATATGGTTTCTCTGTGTCTGATTTTACATATTTCAGACCCAAAAGATAACTGTCTCCTGTGTCATCCCGGGGATTTTCCGGATTTTTAAAATCGGGTTCCCAGCGTTGACCACTTATCAGATTTCCGTTTCCATAGATTATAACTTTTTCCAGTCTTCCTGTCGCCCCGTTTCCAATAAATTCTTTTTCTCGGGGAATGTGAGGATGATTTGTCCACAAAATATCGATGCCGTTTTCCAAAAGTTGATGGTAATATTTTCTCCGCAAAACATCGATTTCTGCTACGTATTCAGGTTCATCGGTGTGAATCGAAACGATGAACAAATCTGCCGGGTTTTCTTCCCGGATTATTTTTATGGACTGAATAAAATTTTCTCTTCCCTTTTTTGAGTAGGAAACAAAATTCATACTGTCCTTAAAAGTTGGTCGGTTTAGAATTTCTGTGACGGCGCAGAAAATTATTTTCCATCCGTTCTTTTCCAGAATTTTGAACGTAATGTCAGAGCCTTTTTTACTGTTGATTCCGGAAAAATATATTTTTCGTTCTGCATTTTTTGAATGTTCTTCAATTTTTTCTGCCCAGGAAAGAGTTGCCATCATTCCTTCCAGCCCTTGGTCGTTCGTGTGATTATTCACTAGAGAAAAAACATTGAAGCCTGCTTTTATCGCGTGCTCCGGATATTCTCCGTGCATGTTAAAGTTTGGAAAAGAAGAGTAGGGTAAATCTTCGTAAACCGGAGCTTCGATATTTGCAAAAGAAAAATCATAGGTTGAAACCAGAGGAGAAATATCTTCCCAAATCAGGGAATAGTTTTTCATGTTGAAGTTGGGCTTATGAGCCATTAAATCGCCTGCAAAAATAAGCGAAATTTCCTGTTTTTCTTCCGGAATATTTATCGTTTTACAAGCGGAAAAAATTATGAATGGGAAAAATAGTACTGATAAAAAAGCCTTACTCATTCTTTCTTATTATAACACATTGATTTAAAGCCTTAAAGTTTTTTTTCATTGTAAAATATCTTCAATCCAGGGCTTTCAGTATAGACATTCGCTTTGATTTTAAGATATAATTTGTGATACGTTTACATGAAAAGAGTGTTCTTAAAACACTAGGAGGATAGTTGGCATACGCAAACAGCAACAATAAAAGCAACGGTCTGAGAATCAATGAAATGATTCGTATCCGCGAGGTTCGTCTTATCGACGATGAAGGTAATCAGAAGGGAATCGTTCCTACTGTTGAGGCCTTGAGACTTGCAAAGGAAAAGGATCTTGATCTTGTTGAAGTAAGTCCTAACGCTAACCCACCGGTTTGTAAGATACTCGACTATGGCAAGTACAGGTTCGAACAGGAAAAAAAGCTCCGAGACGCCAAGAAGAACCAGAAAGTACTCAAGTTGAAAGAAATCCGAATGCAGCCAAAAATTGGCTCTGGAGACCTTGATACAAAAGCCAAGCATGTACAGGAATTTCTTGACGAGGGCGATAAGGTTAAAGTTACAATCCGTTTCCGCGGACGAGAACTTGCTCATACTGAACTCGGTTATGATGTCCTGAATGAAGTGTTAAAACGGCTTACTTCAGCGTATGTTGTGGAAAAGGCTCCGGCTATGGACGGAAAAACTATGTCCATGACAATTTCAGCAAAAGCCAAATAAATTATTAGAGGTACAAGAAAATGCCTAAGATGAAGACTAAGAAGTCTGCTGCTAAACGTTACTCTCTTACGGGTACCGGAAAAGTAAAGCACAAGAAACAGAACCTTCGTCATATTTTGACAAAGCGTTCACCAAAAAGAAAGAGACAGCTCCGCGAAACTGGTTATGTTGCAGAAGCTGATGCAAAGAGAATTCGTAAGCAGATGTTGCCTTACGGTTAATGGAGAATAGAATATGTCAAGAGCAATAGACGGAACAAAAAGAAAGAATCGCCGCGTAAAGATTTTGAAACTTGCTAAAGGTTTCCGCGGAGACAGAAAATCTAACTATAAACCAGCAAAAGACGCTGTTGTAAAAGCTCTTAGTCACGCTTATGTTGACCGCCGCGACCGCAAAGGCAATTTCCGCGCTTTGTGGATCAGTCGTATCAACGCAGCTGTTCGTGACGAAGGTCTTTCTTACTCACGTTTTATCGATGGTCTTACAAAAGCCGGTATTACAATCAACCGCAAGGCTCTTTCTAATATGGCAATTGAAGATCCTGTAGCATTCAAGGCAGTTATCGAAGCTGCAAAAAAAGCTCTTAACGCTTAAGGATGTTATAGATGATTTCTCTCGATCAGATTTTGGTTCTTGAACAGAAAGTTGAAAGTGCTGTGAAAAAAATATCACAGCTGCAGGCTGAAAACGATGCTCTTCGCAGTAAATGTGCCGAGCTCACAAATGCGCTTTCCAGCAAGTCGGAGCAGCTTTCGTCTTTTGAACAGGATCAAGGTTTGATTGAGAGTAAAATCGCAAGTTTAATAAGCAGGTTTGCAAACATCGAAAATACTGTGATGGATGCAATCTCGCAGAATACAAGTGCTCCTGTTCAGGAATCTGTTCAGACTTCCGTTCAGCCACAAGTTCAAGTACAGCAGCCTGCAGCTCAGGTTGTTTCTCAGGTCACTTCTCAAGTTATTCCAGAAGCACATACTTCAGTTTTACAAAATCAGCCGTCAGTTCATGATGAACAGCTTCAGGTGCAGAATATAAATCAGGTTGTAGAAGAACCGGTTGAAGAAGAAACTTCTCAGCCAAGTTTTTTTGATATGAACGAAATTAATTCAGCTGCTCCTGATTCACAGAATAACGATCCTCAGTTTGATATTTTTTAAGCATGGGAAATTTACAGATTGATGTTTTAGGAACTTCCTTTGCAATCAAAGCGAATGAAGATTCTGAATATTTGAATAAACTTCTCGGTTATTACAAGCGCATTGTGGGGCAGCTTGAAAAATCAAGCGGTTTGCAGTCGCCCCTTCAGGTTTCGATTCTTTCTGGAATTATGCTCTGTGATGAATTGTACAAAGAAAAGGGGCGAAAAGTAAAATTCCAGACAGCCTTGGAAAAGAATTCCACAGACGAAGAAGCTGATAAAATCACAAAATCTTTAATCGAAAAAATTGACCAGGTATTAAAATGATTCGAGTCTGGTTGGACGCAGATTCTGCTCCAGTTATTTTACGGGATTATATTGTAAATTACTGCGTTAAAAATGATTGTGAAGTTATTTTTGTTGCAAATCGTTCTGTAAGTGCAAAAAAATCAGATTTTAAAATGATTGTTTGTGAAGCAAAAAAAGATTCTGCGGATAATTATATTTTTGAAAATGCTTCTTCCGGTGATTTAGTCATTACAAAAGATTTGACTCTTGCAAATCGTCTTCTTGGTAAGGAAATTCTTGTTATAAACGATAAAGGTGTTGTTTATTCCAAAAGTTATATAGAAACTCATCTTGCAGAACGCGAAATGAATATGGATCTTTCTGCACTAGGGTTTGGTTCTTCCAAAAGCGGCTATTCTGAACTCAGTTTCAAAAAATTTAGAAAAAACTTTGAAAATTGCATTGAGAAATTAAAATTGTCTTATTAGATTTCTTCTACGTCTGAGTAATCCAGTAAAATCTTTTCTACGCGGTCGCGGATTTTTACGAAGGCCAGAACAATTTCCGGGTCAAACTGTGTTCCGGCTCCATTCTGGATTTCAGAGAATGCGTCGTCCAAATTCCATGCGTCTTTGTAGCAGCGTTTATGAGAAAGTGCATCAAAAACATCTGCAACACTTACGATTCGCGCGGCAAGCGGAATAGCTTTTCCCTTTAAAGGTACAGGATTCATAATCGGGTCACCAAGCTGGAATTTTTCAAAATTATTACCTTCTGAATAATCTTCTCCAGGGTAACCGTTTTCTCCACCGTCCCAGCGTTCGTGGTGGCGAAGTGCCACGTCCATTGACATGCGGTCAAGTTCTGTTTCCGGCGGATAGAATAACATTGCGCCGATACAGGTGTGGCTTTTCATTATTGCACGTTCTTCATCAGAAAATCGTGCTGGTTTTTTAAGAATAATATCAGAAATACCAACCTTTCCGATGTCGTGGAATTTTGCGGCAATTTTAAGGTTGTCTCGGTATGTCTGTCGTTCTTCTTCCGGAATATTCTGTTCGAAAGCCCAGCGGTCATAAATTTCAAGAGAAATACTTGAAACTCGTTCTACATGGGAATAAGTTTCTTTTGGATCGCGGAATTCAGAAAGCTTGAGCATCTTTCGGTGTGTTTCCCGGGTGTCGTAGGCACGTTTTAAGGCGCGAACAGCAGCAAGTGCAAAGTGACCGATAAATGCGTCGTCGTCATCGTCAAAGGAAACAACTTCGCCGTCTTTGTTCAATTTGTTGATAATCTGAAGAACGCCGAGTACGATTCCGTTGTGCATTACAAGTGGAATAGTGTAAACAGACTTTGTTTTGTAATTTGTCGTAATATCGGTCTGTTTGTTGAATTTGTACGGGCGGTCAGAAGGAATATTATATGCGTCGTCAATAATCAGAGTTTCTTTTGTTGCTGCTGCGTAGCCGGCAATTGAATTTTTGCTGATTGGGAATGAGAAGAATAAGTATGGAAGTTTTTCTCCTAATGGAAGTGAGCGCAGTTGAGTATCATTCTGAGCGTGTTTAATTTTTAAATTTTTGCCCTCTATGATGTAAATTGAACCTGCATCTGCATTAACAATAGTTCTTGTTTCAGACAGGATTTTTTCCAAAAGGACATCGACGTCTTGAATTTCGTCAAGTTTCTGTTCTACATCAATTAAGTGTCGGTATTTTATTTCACGATCGGTTAATAACTTTTCCATACTTTTAAAAAGATTATAGTGCATGTTATTGTAAAATTCAATGTATATAGGTTTTATTTTGGTAA
This sequence comes from uncultured Treponema sp., assembly GCA_946185185.1. Classification (GTDB taxonomy): domain Bacteria; phylum Spirochaetota; class Spirochaetia; order Treponematales; family Treponemataceae; genus Treponema_D. The sequence goes on from CAMHIV010000084.1 coordinate 7,587, forward strand.
TGTTAGAAAAATATTGTTTTTTTTGCCTATGTTACTTGATTATTTTTTTTATATTGTGTAACATCAACTTCACTTGCGGGTGTAGCGAAGCTGGTTATCGCGCTGGCCTGTCACGCCGGAGATCACGGGTTCGAGCCCCGTCACTCGCGTTAAAAATCCAAGTCGAATTGACTTGGATTTTTTTATGCCCTGAAATCCTTTCTGTTTGCTTTTTTTTCACGATATGATATAATGGTACAATAGTTCACTTATCATTTGGAGGAGAAAATATGAAAAGAACTAAACTTTTATCTGGATTTCTTGGTGTTGCAATGATGTTTACAGCTTTTGGTGCATTTGCTGATGAAGCTGCTGATGTTGCAAAAATCTCTGCAAACCTTCCAGTTCCTGATTATTCTGTAACTACATTGCTTATGGATCTTATAGATAAAAACGGCACTGTAACAGAACACCGTGTTATTGAACAGTTCGGTAGTAAAAAGAACGGAATTACATCTACTGTATTCGAATTTGCTTCCCCGGCATCTATTAAGAGTACCCGCGTTCTTCAGGCTGAAAAGGCTAACAAGGAAGACGACAAATGGATTTACCTTCCTTCTCTTAAAACAACTCGCCGTATTGCTACAGCAGAACGTTCAAAAGCTTTCGTAGGTTCAGATTATACTTACAACGATATGACAATCCGTAAGTTCGAAGATGATGAACATACTATGATTGATGCAAATGCTTCTATTACTCTTGGTGGTAAAACATATAGCGCATGGAAAATCAAATCATTCCCAGTTGCAAACAAGGCAATTGAATATGCTTACCGCATTCAGTACATCGACAAAGTTTCATACCTTCCATTGAAACAGGAATTCTACAACAAACAGGACAAGATGATTAAAGTTGCAGAACTTCTTGATCACGGCGAAGTTATGGGTGAAACAGGAAAGAAATATCAGCTTAGAAAATGTCAGACTATGACAAACCTTGTTACAGGTCATACTACAAAAGTAACTGTAGCAAAAATCAAGTTGGATGCTCCTATTTCTGATACTTACTTTACACAGAACTGGCTTAACACTGGTAAAAAATAAAACAAGGGAGTATTTTATCTATGAAATCAGCTAAAAAAATATTCTGTGCAGTTTCGGCATTGACTTTAGTTTCTCTTGCCTATGCACAGGATTTTACAGATGAATTTTATGATGATTATTCATCATCTTATGAAGATTCAACACCTGCTGTAACTGTAGGTGGTTCTGTTGAACTTAATGCGCGGGCTTATGTTGAA
>CAMHIV010000085.1 GCA_946185185.1 uncultured Treponema sp.
AAATCACGATTCTGGAGTAAAACTACTCGTCGGTGAAAATTTCTTCGCGGTGCATTTTTCCTAAAGTATGTACCGCCTGATTTAAACTTAAGTCTGGATTATTTTTTCTGAACTCTTTTAAGTCGACTGTAAACCGGTTCATTGAAAAATGCTGAAAAACCAGTACCTTGTCGAAGACTTCATTTTTTTTGCATTCTTCTGCAAGCTTTTCGCGATAAATCGAAAATATTTTCTTTGGTTTTAGTTCACTGTAACCAACCAGCCAAATTTCTGCGCCAAGCACTTTACACAATTCGGCGGTTTTCTGTGCAAGCCATTCCTGCGATTCTGCGAGTAATTGTTTTGCGCCTGGTCCGCCATTTTTCAAAAGATATTTTATCTGCGCAGTTTTTGCTGTGTGCACAGGAGTTTTGTTTAGAATAATTGCATTCTTTCGAAAATCAATTTCAAGTTCCGGATTGTTACGGAAAAATCCTTCTCCAAGTTTTCCAGCCTGACCGACAAGATATTTATTATTTTTCAAAAGTTGTTCGTCTTTTCCGGGATTATCACCAATTACGATGATTTTTATAACATCCTTCTGCGTAATTGAATCTAAAGCGCGATTATATACAATCGGTGTTTCAAATGAATAATCTGGAGTATCTGCCTTCTTAGCGGCCTCTTTCTGCAAATCCATAAGGTTTGGCACAAGGTTATTCCATTCTGTTATTTTTGCCTGATAATCGTTTCGAAACTGTTCAAAAAATTTGTACTGTTCTTCTGTCATTCTTTTCTCCAGTCCGAGGAATTCAAAATATCTGTTACAGCCGCCTGAATTAACCGGCTTTTTTGCGTTCCATAAATTTCACTGCGGCGAATAAAACCGATGTCGTAATAGCCCAAAATATTTCCGGCAGTGTGAATTGTAAAATTATCTGCAAAGCGACCGCTTTCAAGCACGATTTTTGGAACTAAGCCGAGTCCAATTCCCAGCTGGGCAAGTGCAAGAATCGCTTCGTTTCCTTCTGTTTCTGCGGCTATAATCGGTTTTACATTGCGGCTTTTTGTCCACTGATCAAAACGGCGGCGGGCAAGTCCTGTTTTTGGAAGAATAAGCGGAACCGAAGAAATAAAATCCTGCGGAGAAGCTTCTTTACCATCCGAGATAAAATCAGTTCCTTTGCTGGCGGCAAAAATCAGCGGAGTTTTTCGCACAGAAATTGTTTCGATATAAGAAAGCCCGTCTTCCGGGATTGCCGCAACAGCAAGATCCGCACGGCCTTCTCGAATTGCAGGAATTGCACCAGCCGGGTCACCGGTTTCCAATGCAAGCTGAATTCCCGGATATTTTTCGGCAAGCTTTTTAATCAGCATCGGAAGAATTACATAGCAGGCAGTTACCGAAGCGTATACATGTAAAGTTCCGGTGATTTTATTTTTATCGCCCTTAAAGCTTTGTTCAAGCTCGTCGTATTTTTCAAGAGTTTCACGAGCATAATCGGCGAACAATTTTCCATTCGGGGTGAGTTCAACCTTTCTGTTTGAGCGTTCCAGTAAAAAAGTTCCCGTTTCTTCTTCAAGTCGTGATATAATTCTACTTACTGCAGAAGCACTCATATTCAATTGCTCTGCAGTTTTGGCATAGTGAAGAGTTCTGCTTAAAACTGTAAATGTTTTTAATTCGTAAAGATTCATAAAATTATGCCGATATAGTAACATAGAGGAAGAATTTTTGAAACTTCCAGGCAATCCCTTTACTTCATTATGGAGGAAAAAATGAAAAAAATACTTTGCATTTTATGTGCCGCTACATTCAGCCTTTCGGCATTTGCTTTTGATGTAAGCGCAGAATATCAGGTAGTAGGAAATCCTAAATCAGTAACCCGCACAGACTACTCAATCGCTTCTAAGTTTGGAGAATACTTCCGCACTCCTAGTTCAAAATTTTCATATAAATATGATGCAAAGGGAAAACTTTTGGAATCTTCTGAATTTACTCCTAGAGATGTACTTGTAAACCGCATTCAGAATTCTTTCGATGAATCAGGAAATATTGTTGAACAGATTGGTTACAACAGCGAAAACGTTCTTGCATGGAAATCAGTTTTGTCTTACAAAGGTGGCCTCCGCAAGGATTGTTCAGAATACGGTGCAGACGGCAAGCTTCGCAGCAAGATTATCTATTCTTACGAAGGAAAAAATCTTGTAGACGAAACCTGTTATAATTCAGACGGCGCTCTCGTTGGAAAAATCATCTATAAATATGAAGGCGATAAATTAACTGTTACTGATGAATATTTTGCAGATGGAAGTCTGGACACAGAAAAGCAATACTCTTACACAGAGAATGGAAAGAAAGATTCTATAACAACATTTTCCGGCTCCGGAGAACTTCTTCAGAAAGAAATATTCCGCTATGGCCCAGACGGCTTCCTTTCTGAAATCACTACATACGGTTCAGATAATCGCCCGACAAACCGCACAATTTTACGACACGATGATAAAGGTAACTTCACAAAAGTTACTTCATACACTGTAGCAAGAAAATTTGGAACAACAGTAAACGATATGACTTCAATGTCAGAAGCCATTTACGAATACTAGTAAGACGCAGAGGTAGATATGAAAACTATTGGTATAAAACTTGCAGACGGTTCCTTCTATCCGATTTTGGAAGAAGGTGCACCAGGTAAAAAAGCACTTGGCCTTGTAACCGCAAAAGATAATCAGACCCGCGTTATCGTTGACCTTTATCGTTCAAAAGACGGTTCCATGGATGACGCAGAATATGTTGATTCCCTCCAGATTGATAACCTTGTTGCTCGCGAAAAAGGCAGTTCAGAAATAAATCTAAAAGTTGGACTTGATGACGAAGGAAAACTTACTGCAGAACTTGTTGACCCGGAAACTGGAGCCGTAAGCAATGCAGATGTTACTCTTGTAAGCCGCACTTTGGAAGAACGCCTTGCTCCATCAGAATTTGATTTAACAGAAACAGAAGAAAAAACTAACGGCGATGCTGCTGCAGCCGGAGCAATTGTTGCAGGCGCTGCTGCCGGTGGACTTATGGCTGCTGCAATGCGTCACAACAACGAAGAAACAACTGAAGAAGCAACAGAAGCTCCTGCAGAAACTACAGAAAAACCAGCGGAAGAAGACACATTCTCTGCCGACGACCTTTCGTTTGATGATGAACCAGCTGCAGAAACTACAGAAGATTTTCCTGCAGACTCAACAACAGAAGCAAGCGATGCAACTCAGGGCGAAACAAGCGTAGATGACTTTGATTTACCAGATTTTGACATGGGCGAACCAGGCGCTGCACCAGCTGAAGATTCAACAGAAAACACAACAGAAGAAAAAGCCGAAGAAACTATTGCTTCAGACGACGACTTTGAGCTCCCGGATTTTGATACAAATGCTGATACAACTGTGGCCGCTTCAGAAGAATCAAATGATGACTTCGATTTTGATTTTGACGCTGATTCAAACTCTGCAGATTCATCAGAAACAGAACCAGCTCCAGATTCAACTTTGGAAATGATGAAGCATTCCAGTGCTCTAAAATTCGATAATCTTTACGACAAAGAAACAATGGAAGGAAATTCTTCTATTGAAGAAGAGGAGGAAGAAGTGTCTAAAAAAACACGCGTTCCAGTTATTATCTGCATAGTTTGTGCAATCATCTGTCTTATCTGTGCAATTCTTGTGCTTTTTATAGTTCCTTCAAAATACAACCTTCTCCACAAAAAATCAGCAGAAAAACCTGTTGAAGTTGTGCAGCCTGTAGAAATTGAAGAACCGGAGCCAGAACCTGAACCGGAAATCATCGAAGCAAAAGAGGAAGAAATTGTAGTTGTAGATGAACCGGAAAAGATTGCTCCAGAGCCTCCAAAGGAACCAGAAATTAAACCTGAAGATATTACTTACAAAATCAAATGGGGCGACACTCTCTGGGATATTGCTGACGCATACTACAAAAATCCTTGGAATTACAAAAAAATTGCCCGCTACAACGGCATAAAAAATCCTGATTATATTATTTCGGGAACATATATTAAAATTCCTGCAAAATAATCAGGAAAATAAATGATTTAAAAGGCCGATTGCGGTTAATTCCAAAATCGGCTATTTTTTTTATAAGTGCACCATGAAGATTACAAAAAAGTTTTTGCCACTAGTTTTATTCTCACTGATTTTTACTTTCTGTGGCTGCAGTAAGAACAATACTTATTATTATGTAGCTCTCCGTCATCAGAATGAAGGAAAAATCACAGAAGCCAAAAGATATTTTCAAAAAGCGATAAAAACAGGTTCCCCGTATGTAGTTCGCCTTTCGATGGAAAACCTTACAGAAATCGGGAATGTAAAAGAACGGGTTGAAGCCTGCTCAAATCTTGTAGAAAAATTTAAAGATGAAGATTCAATGCTTCTGGCCGCAAAAATATATGTTTCCGCCGGAGAATATGCGCGCACAATCATGCTTACAAACGGACTTGATTATGCAACCTGCAAAAATTCACTTGCGTACCTGCGTCTTGAATCAATGCGAAACAAAAATGATTCCCGCTTTTACCGAGAACTGTACACCTGGTTCACTGTGCGGCCATTTTTGCAGGAGCAATACAATCTTTACTGTACAATCGCAAAAGAATCCCCTGATTTTATTGAATCAGGAATCGAAGAATTTAAAGCTGTTGCAGACTTTAGAGCAGAAGTTTTTAAACGCAACTATAAAAATGCATTTGAAACCTATTCTGCTTCCGGCGGAAAGCTTCCTTTGTTACCGCAGCTTGTTTCCGACATGGGAAAAGTCTGTCTTTACGGAAGCGATTCTTTCTATAAAAATGCACTTGCATTCGATGATTTTGCAAAAAAACTATCTGCCCGGGATTCGGAATTTTACGCTCAATTTTATGCCGGCCGCCTTTACGAAAAAGCCGGAAATTATTATTCCTACGCTGCAAACCGTTACAAAGCTGCACTGAAATGTGCAGAAACAGATAAGCTTTATGATAACGCACTATGGTATCTTTTAAACCTGGAATTAAAACGTTCTACCGAGCGCGGAATCAATTGTGCAAAGCAATATTGTTCAACCTGGCACGATGCAGAATATTTTGAAGATTTTTTTGACACTTTGACGCCCCTGATGCTTTCTGAAGGAAAATGGAATCATTTTTACGATCTTTACAAAACTCTAGATGGATACGCCACAGATGAAGTTACGGCGCGCTTTGCTTATATATATGGAAGACTTTTACAGGAAAAACTTGCAATGCCGGTAATCACCGACACCCACGGAAGTGAAGCAGAAGCAGCCTTTACCCGCGCTCTTTTGAGTGGAAGCGAAATGTACTACAGAGTCATGGCTATTTCCAAACTGGGACTTGGCGATTTACGCGCCGAAGAAATTCTTTGCAGCAACAGAAACAAAGAAGAGCCGCAGGTAGATATTGAAGCTCAGGAAATTCTTTTGAGCTTTGCACAATTCGGGCTTCCGGAAAAAATTTATCCGATGTGGCTTAGATTTAATTCAGAAGGAAAAAATATTGGCTACGAAGCCGGCATAAAAATCGCAGGATTTTTAAAAGACTGCGGCGATGTTCGAAATGTTTTTTATCCGCAAAGCCTCAGAATCGCTTCAAAAGTAATTTCAAAAAGCTCACATTCTATTCAGAAAAAAGATTTGGAGCTGCTTTATCCGCGGGATTACAGCGAAATAATTTCTTCAAAATGCGCTTCCTACGAAATCCCGGAAGAAATTTTTTATGCTCTCGTCCGAAGTGAAAGCTTTTTTGATGCTTCAATCGGTAGTTCTGCAGGTGCAACCGGTCTTTCTCAACTGATGAATTCTACAGCAGCGGACATTGCACACCGACTAAAGTATGGGCAATACGATTTAAAAAATCCTTCTGATAACCTTGAATTTGGTGCCTGGTACATTGCAAATCTTTATGGCCGCCTGGACAATTTGTGGATTCCAACTTTTTTTGCATACAACGCAGGAATCACACCTGTTCGCCGCTGGAAAAAAAGTTCAAAAATCGAATTTGATAATATAAAATCACTTCCGGACGATTTATTTTTGGAAACAATTCCGTATTCCGAGACCCGCCAATACGGCCGAAAGCTTGTAAGCGCATCTGCAATATATGCCTGGTTGTATTATGAAAAAGAACTTATAGACGAGATTGCTATCCTAGTAAAATAATCAGAAATAGTGTAATCTAAATCCGAGTTTAATAGAAAATCTAAAGAGGATAATTATGGCAGACTTGGATATCGTAGACCGCGTAAAAGAAGCAATTGATATGTTCCGCCCACAGCTTCAGGCTGATGGTGGTGATATGGAATTCGTAAACATCGATGAACAGAATCGCGTTCATCTTAACTTGCAGGGAGCTTGCGGAAGCTGTCCAATGGCAACAATGACTTTAAAAATGGGTGTTGAACAGTACATCAAAGACGCCGTTCCAGAAATCACAGAAGTCGTACAGGACAACAAACCGGAAGGTTCTGCAGAAGACTTTTATGGCAAGGAGATGTTCTAATCACTATGAAAATTGAAAAAGATAAAATGGTATCGATTCACTACACTTTGCATGACGATGCCGGAAATCAGATAGATTCTTCAGTTGGAAAGGAGCCTTTAGAATATGTTCACGGAAATGGAATGTTAATTCCAGGTCTTGAAGCAATGCTCGAAGGAAAAGAACCAGGATTAAAATTCAAAGCTGTAATTGAACCAAAGGAAGCTTACGGCGAATACAACTCTAATCTGGTTATCGAAGTGCCAAAAGAAAACTTTGACGAAGGAATGCCTGTTGAAGTGGGAATGAAATTTCAGGCTTCAACAGTAGATGGTCAGGTTTGCCTTGTGCGCGTAATCGAAGTTTCAGAAAAAACTGTAAAAGTTGACGCAAATCATGAACTTGCAGGAAAGCAACTTACATTTGATGTAGAAATCGTAGATGTTCGCGATGCAACAGAAGAAGAACTTGCAAACCTCGGTGGCTGCGGTTGTGGCTGTGACGGCGGATGCGGAGGATGTTCCGGCGACTGCGGTGAAGGCTGCGGTTGCGAAGGTGGTTGTTCTAACTAAAGACGATTAATTGAATGCCGAGTTAATGAAGAATTAGTGAAAATTGGCGCGAACTGGAAGCCAGTTTTAAATGAATAATTTTTTACTCGGCATTCAATTAAATGCTAGAGGTGCAATTTTTCCTGGAGAATTTTGAAGTTGTCGTCTTTTGATTCTCCGTTCATTTGAATAACTACATCTGCAATTGTAGAATATATTTCTGTGCGGGAAGCGTAGAATTCGCTGAAAATTTCGCGAACGTGCTTTTCATCCCGAGGCTTCATTTTATTTATATAAGCAGGAAGTCCTTTCCAGGTTCCATCGCTGAGCTGTGTTGCTTTTTTTAAGATTCTATCGCAAGCAACTTCTTCCGGAACCTGAAGATACACAAATTCACCAAGAGGACGCAGATAATTCAAAGCAGGCGCATTATCACAAATCCCACCACCAGTTGAAACAACAATCTGTTTGTCGCCATAGGCTTGCGCAATCTTTCCGCAAACAGCCTCTTCTGCCGCAAGAAACGCAACAGGGCCTGCTTCTGTATAATACTGCCGAACTGATTTTCCGGTATTCTTTTGAATTACATCGTCAATATCAAAAAGAGGGCATCCAAGAAGGGTTGCCAACATACGTCCCTGAGTTGATTTTCCAGAATGCTTAATTCCCATCAAAATATAAGATTTATTTTTGCTCATAGTAATAAGTATAACTTGCTGAATTGCAAAAGTCCACGACCTGCGTTATTCTTATTGGGATGAATATTTATTTTTTATTGGCGCTTTGTTTTCTTCCATTAGTTCTCTGCTTTGCAGGTTTTAAACTGTTTTCTTCGGTAAAACTTTCATCTCTTGTTCTTTCCTGCGTATTTGCCTTAATTGCAGTTTTGCCGATAACATTCCTTCAATTTTATTTTTCATTTTTGGTACCGGTTTCAAATATTCCTGAACGATATGGAATTTTAGTTTTATTTTTAAAAATATTGATATTCAATGGTCTTGTTGAAGAATTGTTCAAAACACTTTTTATTGCTCTAACTCCTGCAAAAAAGATGAAATTCCAACACTTTTTCATCTGCACACTTTTGTTCGGACTTTGTCTTGCAAGTTTTGAATCGGCAGTTTATTTTCTGCACAATCTTCAGACCGCCAGTCAACGCGGAGCCGAAATTATCTACAGTTTAATCTTTACTCGCATTTTTACTTCAGATTTGATTCACATGCTTTGCGCCGGCCTTTGCGGAATTTTTGTATGGAGTGTACGTTCCGGAAAAACTGATTTGCTCGCACTGATTTTTGCAATTTTTATTCACTGCGCATTCGATTTCTTCTTGAGCTTTACAGGAAGCATCAGGATTTTTGCAACAATTTCCATCATTTTTGCAATTCTTGAATGCCGTGTCCGTTATCAGAAATTTGCCGCAAAAAAAGCAGCTGGCAGCACTGAAGAAAATGAAACAATAATCGTATTCCAGCAAAACGAAGAACCCGGTGAAAAACGCAAAAAGCTTTCTTCTTCCGCAGTCGTTATTTCCGAAACCGATCCAGAAGATTTGAAGAAATCAAAAAAATCTACACCCAAAAAAGATTTCCACAACGACAAAACAATCGCCGGAATTTCATTAAAAAACGAATAAACTTAAATCTTTCGCTTGACGAGCAATAGGCTAATGTTATATAATACGCATACATTACGACGCGGGGTAGAGCAGTTGGCAGCTCGTCGGGCTCATAACCCGGAGGCCGCAGGTTCGAGTCCTGCCCCCGCTA
>CAMHIV010000086.1 GCA_946185185.1 uncultured Treponema sp.
ATTATAAACAAATTTGTCTTTAATTATGCCTTATATTTTTTTACTTCTTCTATCAAAGCTTTAATTTTTGACATGTAAGAAGGATCTGTTTGAGCTTTTTCGTTTATTTTTTCGTATCCATGCATAATAGAAGAATGGTCTCTTCCTCCAAATTCATTTCCTAATTCAGTAAACGAATATTCTGTAAGTTCCCGCGCAATATAAATTGCAATAAATCGTGGAATTGCATATTTTTTGTCGCGTTTTTTACCTTTTATGTCAGAAACGGAGATTTGATAGTTTTCTGCAACAACTTTAAGAATGTTTTCAATAGAAATATTTCCTACGGCTGGAGAAGTATACAAATCAGAAAGCAATGATTGTGCAATTTCAATCGTAATATTTGTATCAATGAATTCTGCATAACCAAGAACTTTATCCAAAGCCGCACCTAAATCGCGGACATTTGTTTCTACAGTTCTTGCAATATAGTCAACAATTTCAATTGAAATATCTTTTTCTTTTAAATCGAGTTTTTTCTGCAAAATTGCACGGCGTGTTTCAAAATCAGGCGGCTGAAGATCAAGACACATTCCGCTTCCAAGTCGGCTTACAAGGCGGTCAGCCATATTTTGAATTTCTTTTAAAGGGCGGTCACAAGTGAATACCATTTGAGCATTTTTTTTGTGCAATGCTTCAAATGTATAGAATAATTCATCCTGAATACCGGTTTTATTTTGTAAAAAGTGAATATCGTCCAATAACAAGACGTCAAGATTTCTGTATTTTGACTTAAATTTTTCTGAATTTTTGTTTAACAAAGAAGAAGTAAACTCATTCAAAAATGATTCTGCCTGAATATAGCAGATTTTTAAATTTTCATTGCCTTTTTCAAGAATTCTATTTCCTATGGCCTGCATAAGGTGAGTTTTTCCAAGTCCTACTCCACCATAAATCAACAAAGGATTTGCTTTTTTTCCAGGATTTTCTGCAACAGCCTGAGCAACATTGTAGGCAAATTTACTTGAAGTACCTTCGCCCGGGATAAATGTTTCAAATGTAAAATTTTCTGTGAGAGTTGAATTTGGAATTTTCGCTTTTTTCTTAGAAGTTTTTGGTTCTTCGACGGATTTTTGAGAAACTTCTTTTTCTATATTTTTTTCAACAACAATTTCTTCTTTTGGGAGAGTGATTTTTTCTTCAGGAGTATTTTCTGTGTTAGATATAGAAGTATCATTAATTACTGGATCTATGTTTAAATCAGCAAGGCCCATTAAGTTTTTAATAGTAGTTTTTACAGTATTAACTATTCCCTTGCTTATCATCTGTTTCCACATAAATTCAGAAGGAACAGCAACTTTTATGGTCTGAATATCATCTTCAATATATTCCATTTTGAACCATAATTTAAAATCCAGTTCTTTTCCTTTTTCTTTGTATTCTTTTTCAATTTGATTAAGGGAAAGATTCCATACTTCTTTCAGATTATTTTCACTCATAGCGATGAATTATAACTTGTCTTTACCTTTTTTTTCAATTCTTTTATACTTTAAGGCACGTTTTATTCTTATATAATGATGCTTTTATCTAAGCTTTTTGAAACTGTGATTCCTGAGTTTATCGACGGGTCAATGTCATAGTAAATAAAGTCAAAAAAAATATGTATAAAGGTCATTTTGACAAGCCCTTCGACAGGCTCAGGGACCACCCTTCGACTAGCTCAGGGACCTCTCAATGACCAGCAAAGGAAAAATAAATGTCAGCAGAATACGGTGCAAGTAATATCCAGGTATTAAAAGGTCTTGAAGCAGTTAGAAAACGCCCTGGTATGTATATTGGTTCTACAGGTCCACGCGGACTTCATCACTTAGTTTATGAAACTGTAGATAACTCAATCGATGAAGCTATGGCCGGCTATTGTGACAAGATTGTTGTAGCACTTGAAAAAGACGATGTTGTTCGTGTTGAAGATAACGGTCGTGGTATTCCTGTTGATATTCATCCAACTGAAAAAATTTCTGCCCTTGAACTTGTTTTGACCCGACTTCATGCTGGTGGTAAATTTGATAAAGGTTCTTATAAAGTTTCCGGTGGTTTGCACGGTGTAGGTGTTTCCTGCGTTAACGCTCTTTCTGACTGGATGGAAGCAACTGTTCGCCGTGACGGACACATTTATCAGCAGAAATATGCTCGTGGAATTCCAAAGACAAAAGTTGAAGTAATTGGTGATGTTCCTGAAACAGAACACGGAACTACAATCCGATGGAAACCTGATGCAACAATTTTTACTGAAACTGTTGTTCACGATTATGATGTTCTTAAAAAGCGTCTTCGCGAACTTGCATTTTTGAACAGCGGAATCGTAATTATTTTCCGCGATGAACGCCTTGAAAATCCAAAAGAAGAAATCCTTAAATTTGAAGGCGGTATCAATCAGTATGTAAAAGAATTGAATGCCGCAAAACATTCAAAATTCTATCTTCCTGCAGATCCTATTTATATTACAGGCGAAAAAGATGACGTTGTAACTGAACTTTCTTTCCAGTACAACGACGGATTTGATGAAAATATTAACACTTATGTAAATGACATTAATACCCGCGACGGTGGTACTCACCTTGAAGGATTTAAGTCAGCCCTTACATTCGTTTTGAATAAGGCGCTTGTAGCAAATCCAAAAATTCTTAAGAAAATGCCTGTAAAAGACAATAAGGCTGCTAAAGACGAAGATAAATACGAAAATCTTACTGGTGATGACGTTCGTTCCGGTATCGTTGTAGTTCTTTCAATGAAAGTCCCTGAACCGGAATTTGAAGGACAGACAAAGGAAAAACTTGGAAATACAGAAGTTCGTTCAATTGTAGATTCACTTGTAAAAGAAAAGCTCACAATTTTCTTTGAACAGAATCCTGCAGTTCTTGAAGGCGTTCTTGAAAAAGCAATTGCCGAAGCAACAGCCCGAATTGCAGCCCGCAAAGCAAAGGATGCAAGCCGCAAAAAGACAATGAGCGATGGTTTTGGACTCCCTGAAAAACTTTCTGACTGTTCATTAAAAGATCCAGAACAGTGCGAAGTTTATATCGTCGAAGGAGATTCTGCCGGCGGTTCAGCAAAGAAGGGACGCGATCCAAAAACTCAGGCAATTCTTCCTCTCTGGGGAAAAATGCTCAACGTTGAAAAAGTTCGCCCTGAAAAAGTAATGAACAACGATAAGCTTGAACCTGTTATCGCTTCTTTAGGTGCAGGTTTTGGAAAAGACTTTAATATTGAAAAACTTCGCTATCATAAAATCATAATAATGGCCGATGCCGATGTCGACGGTTCCCACATCCGCACTTTGCTTTTGACCTTCTTTTTCAGATACATGCCGGCTCTTATTGAAAACGGTTATGTATATCTTGCCATGCCACCACTTTTCAAAGTACAGCTTGGAAAAAAAGATCCTGTTTACTGCTACAGCGATGCAGAACGCGATGCTGCTTTGGATGCCCTTGGTGACCAGCGAGACAAGGCAGATGTTCAGCGCTACAAAGGTCTTGGTGAAATGGACGGAAAACAGCTTTGGGAAACTACAATGGATCCGGCTCACCGTAAGATGCGCGTAGTAACTATTCCAGACGCCGTAGAAGCTGATAAGATTTTCAGTGTTTGTATGGGCGAAGAAGTAGAGCCTCGCCGCCAGTTCATTGAAAGTAATTCAAGTTACGCTAATTTGGATATTTAATACTTTACGGTCCCTGAGAGGTTACTGAGCTTGTCGAAGGGACTTTTTTTATATATAAATTTTATTGTCATACATATAAGAATGTGTAAAATAATACACAAGAGGTGATAATATGATGGCATTTGAAAAAAAAGAAATTGTATCTGCAACTCAACTTGTTCGTCAGTTTTCAAACTTCTTGACGGAATTGACAAATAGAAAACTCAATAAAATTGCAATTATCAGAAATAATGAAATGCAGGCTGTTGTACTTCCAATTGATGAGTATGAAAATCTTGTAATGCGTGCAGATCTTTCAAAACAAAAATCAATAAAAGATTTTTTTGGAATCATTAATAACGAAGAATCTAATCAAATGGAATCTGCATTAGCTGAATGTCGAAAGGTTGATGAAAATGAATGGTAAGCTTGTAGACACAAATGTAATTATCCGTTTTTTCAAAGGTGAGACTGAACTCTTTTCTCTTTAAAATCAAAAGGAAAACCTATTCCAGAAAATGATATATGGATTGCTGCAACCTGCCATTCTGCAAATTTAACATTAATTACTGCTGATAGTGATTTTGATTATATTGACGAAATTTCTGTAGAAAAAAGATAATTTGTTTTACAATTAGATTATGACCTATTTCCGCATACACTCATCCGACATTGCATGGAAAACTCAGCAGCCTTACGGTATTTTTGTTGCCGTCTGGAAACTTGTTGAATCAAAAACAATGAATGAAGAAGAAATCGCTGAATACTGGAAGCAGCGTGAATATTTTGAAAAGGTTCTTCCGGTTCCTCCTTATTACAAAGACGGAAATCCAGACAAGGCTGTAACCTGGTTTAAAGACACTGAACAGGGAAAAAACATTTACAATCAGATGAGCTTTTACCGCGACATGTGCAAAAAATACGGCGTTCAGCTTTACAAAACAGAAACAGAAGAAATACCAGGCGAAATAATTTACGAAGACTATTTTCAGATTGCGGTGAAAAATCCTAAAAGAGATTTGAAATCACTTGTAACTGAAATTTAAATCCCTTTAAAACTACCGCTTATTAGTTTTCAGCTAAAGACTAAAATAAAAAAAAACGTTACAATGTTATTCTATATATAAGAAAAAATTGTATGAAATCGGACGAAGTTCAAAAGCAGTTTAATTTGGTCTCAAAAGAATATGATGAAAACAGGCGGAAGTTTATTCCCTGTTTTGATGATTATTACGATTTGACGACTGATTTTATTGCAAAAAGTCTTGAAAAAACTCCTTCAAAAATTATTGATTTGGGAGCTGGAACCGGACTTTTGACTTCTTTTTATTTCAAATATTTTTCTGAATCTGAATATCTTTTGACTGATATCGCAGAGGAAATGCTGAAAGTTTCACAGAAACGATTTGCAAATCTTCATAATGTAAAATACAAAGTTTGTGATTATTCAAAAGATTTTCCGCTTAAAGATGGAGAAGGGGCTGATCTTATAATTTCGGCTTTGTCTATTCATCATTTGGAAAACGAAGAAAAAAAATCCCTTTTTAAAAAGGTTTTTCAGCATGTTGAAGAGGGTGGTGTTTTTGTAAATTACGATCAGTTTTGCACTGAAGATAAAAATATAAATGAAAAAGTAGAAAAGTATTGGATTGACCAGATAAAAGCTTCCGGAATATCTGATACAGAATATAAGCGCTGGCTGGAACGTAAAAAGTTAGACAGGGAATGTACTGTCGAAGAAGAAATTAAGTGGCTAAAAGAAGCTGGTTTTTCTGCTGTTGAATGTATTTATTTTAGCGGAAAATTCGGTGTGATTTTGGCAAAGAAATAATGTTCAAAGATAGAAAATATTTTTAGGAGTTACGATACAAAATGGAAGAAATCAAAACTGCGGAAGGCGGAACTGTCATAAAGATTCCTATTGAGGATGAAGTAAAACAGGCCTACATTGACTATTCGATGTCGGTAATTGTTCAGCGTGCGTTGCCGGATGTTCGGGACGGACTTAAGCCAGTTCACAGACGAATTATGTACGCAATGGATACTCTTCATCTTGCAAGCGGTGGAAAAACAAAAAAATGTGCTACCATCGTAGGTGAAGTTTTGGGACACTACCATCCGCACGGAGACGCTTCTGTTTACGATGCCCTTGTTCGACTTGGACAGGATTTTGCTCAGCGTTATACAACTGTAACTCCACAGGGAAACTTTGGTACAATCGCCGGTGACCCTGCTGCGGCTTACCGATACACCGAAGCCAAGATGTCTAAAATCACAGAAGAAATGGTTGCAGACATCAGCAAGAATACCGTTGATATGGTGTCAAACTTTGACGATACCACAAAAGAGCCTAGCGTTCTTCCTGCGGCTTTTCCTTTCCTTTTGTGTAACGGTACAACTGGTATCGCCGTTGGTATGGCTACAAACATGCCAACCCACAACCTTCGTGAAGTTGCTGCTGCAATCAGTGCTTATATCGACAACTCTGAAATTTCTATTGATGAACTTATGCACCATATAAAAGGTCCGGACTTTCCAACCGGCGGTATTATTTATGGTCGCGAAGGAATCAAAAAAGCATATAAAACCGGACGCGGAAAAATTACAATCCGTTCAAAGTTCACAATTGAAACTGACAAGCACGGTCGAGAATCAATTGTATTTACAGAAGTTCCATACGGAATTAATACAACAAATATTATCCGCCGCATAAAGGAACTTGTTCGCGATAAGCAGATTGACGGAATCGTTGGAGCCAACGACGAATCTTCTGACCGTTCTGGAATGCGTCTTGTAGTTGACCTTAAAAAGGGTGCAGTTACAAAACTTGTTCTTAATCAGCTTTTTGCAAAGACAGATTTGCAGTCGAATTTTGGTGTAATAAATCTTGCTCTTGTTCCACAGGAAAAAGAAGGGGCACCTCGTTACGATGAACCTGGAATGCTTACACTTCCTCAGACTTATCTTAAGCCAGAAGTATTGAACTTAAAGCAGCTTATAATGCACTTTGTAAATCACCGAAACGAGGTTATTACCCGCCGCACAATTTACGATTTGAAAGTTGCAAAGCACCGCATGCACATTCTTGAAGCTTTGATTACTGCTATCAACAATATTGATGAAGTTATCAAAATCATCAAGGAAAGCCGCGATACAGAAAGCGCAAAGCTTGCTTTGGAAAAACGATTCAACTTTGATGATGAGCAGGCACAGGCAATCGTTGATATGCAGCTTAAGCGCCTAACTCATCTTCAGATTGAAGACCTCCAGAATGAAATCAAGGAACTTCAGGCTTGGATTGATTATCTTGAAGATCTTCTTGCAAATCCTGGAAAGATTCTTACTATCATCAAAGATGAAACCAACAAGCTGGCAGAAAAATATGGCGATGACCGTCGCACAGATATCGTTGCAGACGAAGTAGAAGAAATCAATGTTGAAGACATGATCAAAGAAGAAGACATGGTCGTAATGATTTCTAAGCTCGGCTATATGAAGCGCGTTTCTGTAACTCAGTACAAAAAGCAGGGTAGGGGAGGAACTGGTTCTAATAGTACATCTCTTATCGAAGATGATTATGTAAATCAGCTTTTCATCGGTTCAACTCACGATCATATTCTGTTCGTTACAAATATGGGTAAGGCTTACTGGATTAAAGTTCATGAAATCCCTGAAAGCTCAAAGAATGCCCGTGGAACAAACATCAAGAGTATGATTGCAATCGGAGCTGATGAAGAAATTACAACCGTTGTAACCTTGCGTGAATTTAGAGATGATCAGTTCCTCTTTATGACTACAGCAAATGGTATTGTAAAGAAGGTTCAGACTAGTGAATTTGCCAACGCTAAAACTCGAGGAATAATTGCTCTTAAACTTAAGGACGGCGACAAACTTATCAGTGCAATTCCTTCTGAAGGTAAGTCAGATGTACTTGTAGTAACTCGCCGAGGAAAGGCATTAAGATTTAATGAAGAATCTGTTCGAGAAATGGGACGAGCAAGCTGCGGTATAAAGGGTATTAAACTTGCAGAAGGCGATGAAGTAGCTGGTGCTGTAAAAGTATCCCCTGATGAAAATCTTCTTCTTCTTACAGAAAAAGGTTATGGAAAACGAGTAACATTTGAAGACTTTAATCTTCATGGACGAGGAACTGGTGGACAGAGAATATTTGGTAACACAGAATATCGTGGAGAAATTATTGGTCTTCTTCCTGTAAAAGATGATGATGAAATTGTATGTATGACAAGCCAGGGAAAAACTTTGCGTGTTACAGCCGATACAATTAATCTTCAGGGAACAGGTTCAACAGGTGTAAAGGTAGTAAAAATATCTGATCCGGACTTCTTAGTTGGCTTAGATAAAGTACCAAATAGTAAGTAAATATTATCTAATTCTTTATAATACAAAGAAATAGATAATAAAATTTATAACTAATGACAAAGAAAATATTTTAATATATAATTTTATTTAGGGTTAGTTTATACATAACTAGGGAAATAATATACATCAGGCAGCCAGTCGGATTTTTCTGACTGGCTTTTTTATTTTAAAAAATAATGAATTCTCGCCTATTAAATAATAGACGAGATTTAATGATTTTTTATTAAAAAGAAATGTTTATATAATCATCGAAATTTTGTAAGTAATCTATGTGGATAAGTATTCAGGGTTATCCACAAGTTATCCACAATTTGTTGATAACTTGTGTTTAAAATTGTTTCATGTGAAACATGGCTTTGAGAAAGTAAAAATAATTTATGTTCAACCTTTGGTGTTATTAGGCAGCGGGTCTGTTAAAGTGAATATCCTTTGTAAAATAGGATTACTAAAATAATTTGAATAACAGCTGAAATGTTATTGCAAGTGACTTGATTGAAAACTTAAGATTTGATTTGCTTGAAAATAAATAAACATTTTTTATTGATTGATAAAATTGAGATAGAATAATTTGGAAGTAAAATTTAGTGCTGAGAAATAATTAGATAATGTAAATTATATAATTATTA
>CAMHIV010000087.1 GCA_946185185.1 uncultured Treponema sp.
CGAATTAAAAAAGTTTACAATATTGTGAATCGACTTGAATGGAGTATGAAGATTTGTGTTCAATCGCTTTGTCAAATCTGCTTCACCAGAAGAAATATTCTGTACAGTTCCACGCACTTCTTTTAATGGAGTAAAAAGATTATGCATTGAATAAGCAATAAGCAGCAAAACAGCAACAATCAAGAAAATTGAAAGAGGAACAAGCGAATTAACAAGAAATTCTTTGATAGTAAACGGAATAAACAAAACCATCTGCCATCTTAAAGAATCAACAGGAGCAATAAGATAAGTTCCATGAAAAGTTGAAAAGATTGAAGGCGCTGAAGGGAATAAATTTCTTGCATTTTTTAATTCAGGCATTGCAGCAACAACAGAAATCTTTCGTTCCAAGTCATTCAAATCAGTTGAAGCAGAAATTTCTGCATTTGTATTGTACATGTACATTGTTACACCCTTTTCAAGAGTGCGGTACATCGAAACAACGAAATCGTTAAGTTCAACACCAGTTCCTGTAATTCCGGTAACCTTTCGTTTTGAATTATAAACAAGAACATTTATCCACATGAAAGTTTTCTTTAAACCAAGATCGTAATCAACATAAAACTGAAACGGCTGATTTGCATCAATTGTAGCCTGATACCAGGCGTTTCCAGGGTCGTTTTTATCCAAATCATAGATAAATTCCATGTTTGAATAATATTTTAAATCTTTGTCAGAAATCCAAAAGGTTCGGTGAGAAGCAAAAGACTTCTGGAAAGTTTCAAAATCCCTGAACGCCATTGTGCGAACAGCTTCATCGGAAGGATCTTCCATATAGTCAACAATTGCCGGAGATTGTGCCAGCTGCAGCGCAAGTTTACGCTCTGGAAGAAGACCTTCTTCCATTTCAAGGATTTTAGTGTAGCGCATATGCTCAAGGCGGGAAGCAGCATTTTTTCTAAACGATGCAACAGCTCCAAGAGAAACAAGTGCAAGACCAATTATTATATAGAAAGCAACAGCAAAAATAGAAAGACGATTATAGCTTTTCATCATTTACTCCGATATTTTTTTTCGATTTTACAATAAATTGATTTTAGTTTACATAGGTTTTTTAAAAGTTTTTTGCATTGAGATATAGCCAACTTATTTAATGTTGACTATATCTCAAAACGGAATTAAATTATAGATAGATTGAATGCAATTTCACACAAGGAGGACGCTATGTGCAGAACTTCTATTTACAACGCACGAAACAATTTTAGTGCGTTGGTAAAAAGTGCCGAAGAAGGCGAAGTTGTTGAGCTTACAAAATACGACAAACCAGTGGCTGTCATCATAAGTTATAGCGAATATGAAAAACTCCAAGATAAAAAACCGGATTTTTTACAAGCACTCGAAAACTTGAAAGCTGAATACAGTGATGTTATCGATGATGAGGGGTTACCATTTGAGCGTTCAAGAGAATGTCCAGACCCAAACAAAAATCCATGGGACTAAAAATCAGAAAGGAGACAAATAAATGAAAAATATTTACCTTTTAGATACAAACATTGTATCAGAATTTTCAAAAGACGTACCAAATCAAAACATAACTGAACTTTATAAAATCAGAAAAGATTTATGTGCAATAAGTGCAGTTACATGGCAGGAACTCACAAAAGGTGTAACCAGATTATCAGAAGGAAGAAAAAAACAATATTTAAAAAATTGTCTTTCCCAAATCGAAGAGAGCTTTCCTATCATCCCCTACGACAAATTTGCCTCACAAATCTGCGGTGAAATCCAGGCAAAAATGGAATCAAAAGGAAAACCAGTCCCTTTCAGCGACAGCCAGATTGCAGCAACCGCACTCTCAAACGGAATGATTTTAGTAACTCACAACACCCAGGATTTTAAGACAATCCAGGAAAACTCCTTTTTGCAGATGGAAGACTGGTTTGAATAATTGTTTTGACATAAGTCGAGCCTAAAAAAAAGCGCCTCCGTTTTCCCACCGGAAGCGCTAAACTCTCTAACCTATAAATCCTTATTTTTTAATAAGCAATTTAATTATTAGCAAGAACGTAAACCGCACTCAAAGCAGGAACGGTTACGGTGCCGTTGTAAGTTGCACCAGTAAGAAGATCAGTTCCGCTTGCGCTGAAGGTCTTTGAAGAAGACTTATTGTAATTGAAAGCAATATAGATTGTTTCTCCGCCACCCTGCTTCTCTGCAACATAGAAGTCGCTCTCTCCGGTAATCTGAGTATTAGTTCCGTTCCACAGAGCTTCGTGGTCTGCACGGGCTTCAAGACATTTTTGCGTCCAGTCGTGAATTGCCTGCTCACGGATATTGAAGCCGGTGATTTTTCCGGAAGAACGGGCAACGTTTTCATTACCCCAACCACTTAAATTTGCAGAATGGTCACCGATTTCATCACCATAGTAAATTGTAATTGGCCCAGAATATGCACATTGAGCAGCAAGAATAACTTTATTACGCTTGATATATTCATCAGAATCAAAATCACAAGAAAATTTCTTATTAATCAAATCTCCAATACGGAATAAATCGTGATTAGAAAGCATAAAATTCGGATAGTAAACCTCATAATTTCCGTCATCTTCTTTACATGAATATCCTTTATCCGAATAAGTCTGATAAAGATAACTCAACCCGGTTGTTATATTATCCGAAGTTGTTCCACCCCATTCCCGTGCAAATCCCTGAACAAACTTATAATAAGCAGGGAAATCAAAACAAGAATTCAGGCCATAACCAGCAGCCTTATTATCCATATTTCCATAACTAGAAGAAGTATAGCCTGCATTTACAGAACCCATCTGAATTACAGTCTGGTCACCATGCCAGTGCTCACCAACCATATACCCTAAAGTTCCCCAGTCTACACCTTTTGTTCCATTACTAGCCGCAGCTTGTTCTACAACTTTTCGTATTTCATACCAGTAATTATGACCGTTAGTTCCTGTGTTTACAGGAAATTTTCCAGTCTTATTATCTTTATCGCCAAGACCAACCTGATAACACTGGTCTAAACGCCAACCGTCAATTTTATGTTCTGTAATCCAATAACTTGCAACATCTGAATAATACTTCAAAGAATTAGATTCAGAATAATTTACAGGGTTATTACCATTTGGAACAATTCCTGGATTTTTAATACCGTCACGAGTTGGAGAAGGTTCCATAGAACCACCCTGACTTGCACCATTATGACCAAATACACCATCAAGAATTACAGCAATTCCTCGGTCATGACAAGCTTTAACAAGCTCATCAAATATTTTATTTGTTCCGAAATTTCGATCAACATTAAAATAATCAGTAGCAAAATACCCAGTCGCCTCTAGTTTTTCATCAAAACCATCTGACTGGAAAATCGGCGTCATCCAAAGTGCATTACAGCCAAGGTCGCTGATATAATCCAAAGCATTGATTATGCCCTGCAAATCTCCACCCTTCAAAGCTTCATTTGGACCCCACATCTGACTATATCCTCTACTCGGATCACCATCCTGGAAGCTTGCTACCATTACCTGATAAATACGGAGTTCATTAGGATTTGTAACAAGCTTAGAAGCGGCCTTAGTTGTCAAAGTTGCACTAGCAGTTCCTGTTCCAACGCTGTTTTTAACAATTGCGCTTACAGTTACTGTTACACCTTCAGAAGTAATTCCCAGTTCGCTAAGAGATTTTGACCAGGTTCCGGCAGTAGTACCCATATTGTATTCTGTACCGTTTACGGTCACTGTAGCAGAAGTGATCGTGTCGTTTCCGTCATCAAATGATACAGAAATACTTCCATTCAAAGCAATTTTACTTCCATCTACAGGAGAGATGGAAACAGAAGGAAGGGTTGGTTCTGGAGGAATATCAGGATTTTCAGTTACAAAGGCAGAACCATTCCACCAATATTCGCCTGCTTCAGAAATCGTCAGATTCGATGTCTGAGGATTTCCGCCCTTGCTCAAGATTACCATTGAAGAAGTAACAAAAGAAGTTCCGTTCTTTATTGTGTAATCATACCAGCCGTCATTATCAGAATCAGAAAGAGTATCTCCCGGCCATTGATTATTAGTACAGTAATTTGTAGAACCAGATGTTGCCCAAGCCCAAATATGAGTAAATCCAGAAGGATTGTAAGCTGAATTATTCTTTTCAGCCACATGCACAATAATCTTATCAGTAATAACCGCCTGACCAATTGTAACCGTTGCAGTTTCACCGGCAGTTACTGTTACTGTTTTGCTGATTTTATTGCCGGCTACATAAATATTCCATGTACCAGGTGCAACATTTTCGATTGTAGAAGTTCCGCCAACAGTAGAAGAAAGAGTCCCTGCAGAAGAAACTGGATCTCCAATCTGAACGGCAGAACCATTATTTGTATTAGCAGTGATTGTAACTTTACCAGCTTCAAGCTTGTACTTTGATGAAGCCCATAAGCTATTATTTTTATAATCACTTGCTATAGAAGCCGCATCAACAAGGCAGGCGTGCACATTTGGAATTGCAGAAGAAAAGTCACTTTCTTCTATATTTGTAATATTTAATCCCTGAGTTTTTAAAAGTTCCCAGTAGATTTTTCCAACTTTTGAAGATTCCCAGTTGACTGTACAAGTTTTTGTTTTATTTGATTCAATATCTACATAACCGTACATTACTACGCCGGCAAGATTTGATTCAACTTTGACTACATTGCGTCCAACCGGAACTCTATCGATAACTCCAGTAGAACCGGTTCCGCCTGAAATAGTAAGATTTTCTTTTACAATATCGCTTTTTCCATAAGTACTTACAGTTACAGTAGCGTTTGTAAGGTCAGAAATGCTTAATGCTCGCGACGAATCGCCCTCTATCTTTAGGCTCCCATAGGAATTGCTTTGCTGTGATAAAACTAAAGCCTGCTGAATAAGACTGGATTTGTTGTCAATGTCATTTGAACAACCCAAAATGGTAGCCGAAATCAGCACCATTGCAGAAAGGAATGCTGAAAAGAATCGTTTCATAATGTCCCCACTTTTATAAATAACGAACCTAAAGAGTTCACTCTTTATGATAAGGGCAAAATCTCAATAAGTCAAAAAAAAAGTGGGATAATTTCGACATTCGACCTTTTATAAAACCTTTTCCATAGCCGTTTCCCAAGCCTGGTTTAATTCTTCCAGTTTTGATGCAATGGTGTCGATTTTTTGCTGGACTTCTTTGGCTTTGGCGCCGTTTGAATATACTTCCGGGAGGGCCATTTTTGCTTCAAGCGCAGATTTTTCTTCTTCGGCTTTGGAAATTTCTTCTTCGATTCGGGAAACTTCTTTTTCGGCCTTGCGTTTTTCGGCTTCAAGTTTTTTCTGTTCTTCCCAGCTGAGTTTTCCGGCAGATTTTTCCGGCTCAACAGCAGCCTGAACAGGAGCAGCTTTATTTTCTCCCGGAACAGCAACCAGGCCGGCCTCTTCTGCGGCAACCCGTTCCATGTAATATTTGTAATCCCCTGGAAACTCTCTGTGGCAGCCGTTTTTTAATTCCAGAACCTTTGTTGCAAGCCCTTCAATAAATCCTCGGTCGTGGCTTACAAAAATAACGGTTCCGCCAAAATCTTTTAATGCATTCATCAAAACATCTTTTGAGTGCATATCAAGGTGGTTGGTAGGTTCATCGAGAATAAGAAGATTATTCGGACTCAAAAGCAATTTGAGCAGAGCTATTCGACTTTTTTCACCACCGGAAAGAACATTAAGCGGCTTAAAAACATCATCTCCTCTAAAAAGGAAGGAACCCAGCATATCTCGGATTTTTGGAATCAATTCTGTTGGAGCATTTGACTCTACGTAATCAAGAATGGATTCAGAACCTTTGATTGTTTCAGCATTATCCTGGCTAAAGTAGCCGATTTTTACGCCACTTCCCGGAATAATTTCTCCGCTAGAAACAGAATCAACTCCGGCAAGCATTCGCAAAAGTGTAGATTTTCCCGCACCATTACGACCGGCTACAACCAAAAGCTCACCGTTTTCTACAGTAAGATCAAGATTTTCTATTATATTTCGCTTCCCGTCATAGGATTTTGAAAGCGCCTTTGTTCTAAGCACGAGATTTCCTGCATGGGGAGCCGGCGGAAACTTAAAATGAATCTTTTTAAGGCTTTCCGGGATTTCGATTTTTTTGGCAAGGATTTTATCCAGCTGCTTCTGGCGTTCCTGTGCCTGAGCTGCCTTTGTTGCCTGCACTCCAAACCGACGGATAAAATCTTCCAGTTTTGCAATTTCATCCTGCTGCTTTTCGTATTCTGCAATCAAAGTTTTTAATTCAACTTCGCGAATCTGTTCGTAATGACTGAAATTTCCTTTATAACGCTTAAGGTCACCGCCAAAAAGTTCATAAACTTCATTTACAGTAACATCAAGAAAATAGCGGTCGTGGCTTACAAGAAGGAAAGCTCCTTTGTAATTCTGAAGGAAGGATTCAAGCCAGGTTCGCGCTTCGATATCAAGATAGTTTGTAGGTTCGTCGAGTAATAAAATGTCCGGATTCTGCATCAGCGCCTTTGCAAGTGCAATACGCATCTGCCAACCGCCTGAAAATTCTTCTGTCTGGCGGCTCAAATCTTCGTGAGAAAAACCAAGACCAAGCAATACACTTTCGGCAGTTGCTTCACGGCGATGCCACCCGGATTCTTCAAGTTTTGCAATTAATTCAGCCTGGCGCACCAAAAGCTGTTCAGTGTTTCCTTCGCCTTTTTCAAGCTGAGTTCCCAAAGCATCGATTTGAGACTGAATTTCATAACCAAATGCAAAAGCACGGTCAGCTTCTTCACGAAGGGAACAACCATGATGAGTAAGCCCGCTCTGAGGAAGATACGCAATTCTGGAATCTTTTTGAGCAACGCGAGTACCACTGTCCGGCTGAACAAGCCCTGCCATAACTTTGATAAGCGTAGATTTTCCGGCACCATTAGCACCTGTAAGAGCAGCCTTTGTTCCCGTCATAAGATTTACAGAAACATTTTTTAGAATATCGCGATCACCAAAGGCAAGGGAAACCTGAGAAAACTGAACGAATGCCATTTTTATTCCTGATTTAATTTTGAAAAGAACATTACAAGCGGAGAAATTCCACGGTCATAAATTGTACTGTTTTTAATTTCCGAACCATT
This sequence comes from uncultured Treponema sp., assembly GCA_946185185.1. Classification (GTDB taxonomy): domain Bacteria; phylum Spirochaetota; class Spirochaetia; order Treponematales; family Treponemataceae; genus Treponema_D. The sequence continues at coordinate 7,133 of CAMHIV010000087.1, forward strand.
TGCATCTTCCAGGCGAAGTCCATTTTCTTCGATTTTGTACAAGAAATTTGATTCTTTCTGCAAACCTCCAAAATGGAAAGTAAGCACACCGTCGTATGAACTTTGCAATGCCTTTGAAAGGAAATATTTGCATTCTACTGAACCAGAATTCTTTGCGCTGGAACTAATTACACCAGATGAAACAAGCAGGCGGTTATTTGACCAGGTGAATGTATGATTTTCTGAAATTGTAAGGTTTCCGTAACTTCCACTCTTGAAATCCGGGCCATACATGTAAATCTGTTCGAATTCGTTTTCGCGGCGTTCTTTTTCGGCAGCAAGAATTTCGTTTAAATCACCTTCGATTGTAACAAGATTAAAATCCTTTGGCTTACCGCTTTCGTCTGTATAACGAACAACAATATAACCGCCATAGCGAACAGTAACAATAATCGGGATATTTTTGAGCTGGTAAATATTTGCGCCGGTTTCTTCAGCACCGGTATAATCCCAGGTACAATCGATTTTTGGCATTCTGAACGAAAGCTTTTGTGTTTCTTCATCAAGATGGAGATTATATGAAGGAACCAGTTTTTCTACATCAACGCGGCCACTGTCAATCATAGCTTTGTAAGAATCCGGGTACCAGGTGCGAAGGAGGCGCTCATCAAAGTCCGCATTAGGATTTTCTGCTTCTTCCTGAATTTCCCCACCAACTCGCTGACCATTTATATCAGTTTCAAAAGGACGAAGATTGTAACTGAAACAACAGCCAATCGTTCCATCGTTTGTGATTACACGAAGCCATTCACCTTCAAGAGGCTTTCCACCAGTCATCGGAGGCTGCCCTTTAACCTTGTAAAGCAGCTTTACAACTTCATTTTTTCGAAGACGATAAACCTGTTTTGCTGTGTTCACCGCTTCGGCACGCATTGGAAGACCATCCATTGCAACAGACGCATACTGATGACTATAAGCAGCATAACGGGTCTTGAGTTTTTTTGCCTTTCCCTTAGAAACCGGCTCAGTGAGCTGCCACAAAGGAACTTCCACCTTTCCCTGTGTAGTTCCAATTACATATACATGGGAAATATTTGATTTAATATAAACAGGAACAATGTCACCGTCCTGCAGTTGATTTTCTGGAAGATTCCACAAAAGAACGCTGTAGCCCATAATTTTTGAACATGAAGAAAGAGCCACAAAAGAAAGAGCCAATAAAAGCCCGAAAAATAATCTACGCATAAAAGAAAATTAACAGAAAAATCAATTTATTTCTATAAAAAAAGCACTTCCAAGAATTCAGAAATCTGATTTTTTGACTGTTATATAGATAGACTAAAAAATGGAGTTTTTATGACAAATAACACTTGTCAATGCCGGCGAGAAATTTCCTGATTTTGCCGGTTTAAAATTTCCGCTTTC
>CAMHIV010000088.1 GCA_946185185.1 uncultured Treponema sp.
ACGAAAACACAACACTCACTCACATAGATGAAAACGGAAAAGCCGTAATGGTGGACGTAAGCGGAAAACAGGAAACCGAACGCTTTGCCCTTGCAACCGGTTCAATTTCCGTAAATGAAGCGGTTATGTCTGCCATTATGGATAAAACTGTACCAAAAGGCGATGTTCTTGCTGCAGCCAGAATTGCAGGAATCATGGCGGCTAAAAAAACGCCGGAACTTATTCCGCTTTGTCACACCCTGCTGATTTCAAAAATTCAGATTGATTTTGAACTGCAGCCAGAAAATTCTAAAATCGTCTGCTCATGTTCAGTAAAACTTACCGGGAAAACCGGTGCGGAAATGGAAGCCCTTACCGGCGTAAGCGTTGCACTATTAACGATTTACGATATGTGCAAGGCTATCGATAAAAGCATGGAAATAAATGCTGTCCACCTGGAAGAAAAATCAGGCGGAAAAAGCGGTTTATATAAAAGATTTGTTTAATAGGGGGAAATATTTATGAAAAAAACTTTTTTACTTTTGGGCGCATTGCTTTCTCTTGGTTTTGCTTCGTGCAAAAAAACTCAGAAAACTGACCTTACGATTCTTGCAGCAGCTTCGCTCACCGATGTCTGTGCAGAATTAAAAACGGCGTATGAGGCAGAAAACAAAAATGTGAATCTGCTTTTTTCTTTCGGCGGATCGGGAGCGCTTCAGGCTCAGATAGAAGCTGGAGCTCCGGCAGATATGTTTATTTCTGCAGCATTAAAGCAGATGAACGCCCTCAATGAAAAAGGTTTAATGGATGAAGAAAGCGTAAAAAATCTTCTTCAGAATGAAGTTGTCCTCATCTCTCCAAAAAACAGCGAAACTAAAATTTCATCTTTCAACCAGCTTACTGAAAACGAAGTAAAAATGGTTGCAATCGGCGAACCAGGAAGCGTTCCTGTCGGCCAGTACACACAGAAAATCTGTACGGCACTTGGAATCTGGAAAGAAATTTCTGAAAAAGCAAATTTTGCAAGCGATGTCCGCACAGTTTTAAACTGGGTTGAAACCGGTGCCTCTGAATTCGGAATTGTTTATGCAACGGACGCAGCTTCTACAAATGGTGTACGAGTTCTTGCATCTGCCCCGGAAGGTTCATGTCCGCCTGTAATTTATCCGGCTGGAATCGTAAAAGCAACTTCTCACAAAAAAGAAGCAGAAGCGTTTGAAAACTTTTTATTCTCCTACAAAGCTCGCACAATTTTTGAAAAAGCTGGCTTTGTCGTGCTAAAATAGGCTCAAAGGATTTACCATGGATTTTTCGCCCCTTGCCGTTTCCTGTAAAATTGCGTTTTTCTCAACTCTGCTCACTTTTATAACTGGGGTTCTTGCGGCGTGGGGTGCAGGTCTTACAAAAAAGGCAAAACCAGTTCTGGATTCACTGCTTTCTCTTCCGCTTGTTCTTCCGCCAACAGTAATTGGTTTTCTTCTTTTGATTTTATTCAGTAAAAATGGAGCATTCGGAGCTTTTCTTTCAAAAACAGGATTCCCGCTTCTTTTTACATGGCAGGGAGGCGTTGTTGCAGCAACTGTAGTTTCTTTCCCGGTCATGTACCGCACAACCCGCGGAGCCTTTGACCAGATTGACGAAACAATTATTTCCGCCGCCCGAACGCTTGGAATGAACGAATTTACGATTTTCCGAAAAATAATGCTTCCTGTTTCTACTCCAGGAATTGCCGCAGCCCTAATTCTTTCCTTTGCCCGCGCCTTAGGCGAATTTGGCGCTACCATAATGGTTGCAGGAAATATTCCCGGAAAAACCCAGACCATGGCAGTTGCAGTTTACACCGCTATGCAGGGCGGAAACAAAACTCTGGCATTCCGCTGGTGTACTGTAATTTTTGCAATTTCCCTTGTAATTCTTCTCCTGATGAATATTTTTACCGAACGCTTTGCTGTCCGAAGGTGGTATAAATGAAAAACACAGTGCTTTCGGTGGACATAAAAAAACAGCTCGGCGATTTTATTCTTCAGGCGAAATTCGAAACCGGTTCGGAAATGCTTTCGATTCTTGGCTCTTCCGGCGCCGGAAAAAGCCTTTTATTAAAATGCATCGCAGGAATCGAAAAACCAGACAGCGGTCGTATTGTTCTTGGAAATAAAGTTCTTTTTGATTCTGAAAAACACATAAATCTTCCGCCGCAGAAACGAAAAATCGGCTATCTTTTTCAGGATTACGCGCTTTTTCCAAACATGACGGTTCTGCAGAACATTTCCTGTACCGCAAAAAATCCTTCGCTCGTAAAAAAATATATAAGCCAGTTCGGACTTGAAGGCAGGGAAAAAAGTTATCCTTCAAAACTTTCCGGCGGAGAACAGCAGCGCGCAGCCCTTGCAAGGCTTCTTTGTGCAGAACCAGAAGTGCTTCTGTTTGACGAACCCTTTTCCGCCCTGGATAATCACAGAAAGACAAATCTTGAAAGAATTATACTAGACCTTCTGGAAGAAAAAAAATGCCCGGCCATTCTTGTTACTCACGACAGAAATGAAGCGTACAGACTTTCAAAAAATATTTCCGTTATGGAAAAAGGAAATCTTTCTGCGCCACAGGAAAAACATGATTTTTTTGAAAATCCAAAAACACTAGCCGCTGTTCGACTTACAGGCTGCAAAAATGCAAGCCGTCTGGAATTCATATCTGGCACAAAGGTAAAAGCCATCGACTGGGGAATAGAACTTTATTTTCCAAATGCAATTCCTGGTTCAAAATATGCAGCTTTCCGCGCCCATTATTTTATTAAGAGTGAGAACGAAAAATCTGATAATACTTTTACATGCGAAATAAAGCGTATTGTTGAAGATACTTTTTCGTATATAATTTATTTTGTTCAGAAGAATAACCCTGTCTGCACCGAAGATTCTATTTTATGCTGGGAAATTTCAAAAGACGAATGGAAAAATATTCAACCAGCCGTTCAAAACAATAAACTTTTTGCCAGTTTAGACATGACAAAGCTGATACTACTGGAGAGAGAACAATGACGGACGGATACGGACGAAACATCGACTATCTAAGAATTTCTCTTACAGATAAATGCAACCTCCGCTGCGTATACTGCATGCCACCTCGGGGAATAAACCATATCAGTCACGACGAAATTTTAACCTTCGAAGAAATAACCCGAATTGTGAAGGTAATGGCAGAACTTGGAATCAAAAAAATCCGTCTTACCGGCGGCGAACCTCTAGTTCGAAAAGGAATGCTTAATTTAGTAAAAAAACTGCATGAAATTAAAGGAATCGAACAGTTTGCACTCACCACAAACGGTATTCTTCTTTCTGAATATGCACACGAATTAAAAGAAGCCGGTATAACCCGCATAAATGTGAGTCTGGACACACTGAACGAAACTACTTTTCAAAAAATTACAGGCTGCACCGGAATCAATACTGTACTCAAGGGAATCCATTCTGCATTGGACGAAGGGTTCCGGGTAAAACTAAACTGTGTTCCATGCACCGGATTAAATGATAATGAATTGGAGGATATAGCAAAGCTTGCCCAAAATCTCCCGCTGGATGTGCGCTTTATCGAAATGATGCCGATTGGATGTGGAAAAAACTTCACGGCAATTCCTTCTGAACAAATTCTTTTGCAGCTTGAAAAATCATTTGGAAATGCGGAAAAATATCCGAAAAATCTTCATACTCCCGCACAATACTATAAATTTCAAAACTTCAAGGGAAAAATCGGTTTTATATCGCCTTTAAGCCACTCTTTCTGCCAGAATTGCAACCGAGTCCGACTTACAACAGAAGGAATTCTAAAATTATGCCTCTGCTATTCAGATGGACTGAATCTTAAAAAAATCTTGCGTTCAGGAGCCGACGAGTCTACACTAAAAAATGAAATTATACAGGCTGTCAAAAGCAAACCGGAAAAGCACTCATTTAATAAAAACGAAAATACAGATAATAAAAAAGATACTCACACAATGGCTCAAATCGGAGGCTGAAAACAAAATGAAAATAAACATAAATACAGAAAAAGGAATAGTAAAAGCCGTTTGCATCAGTGAAAAAAAAGGTACTCCTAAAATAAATATTGGTTCCTGCAGACTCATAGAAGAATTCGGACTGGAAAATGATGCACATGCAGGAAGTGGCCGACAGGTAAGTCTTCTTTCGTGGGAACAGGTTGAAAAATTCAAAAAAACTGGCGCCCAGGTAAATGACGGCGATTTTGGTGAAAATCTTTTAATTCAAGGCTTTGATTTCAAAACTCTTCCGGTTGGAACACGTTTTAAAATCGGCGAAACAGAACTGGAACTTACTCAGGTCGGAAAAACATGCCACTCAGGATGTACTGTTTCGCACAAAACCGGAAAATGCATCATGCCGACCGAAGGGGTTTTTGCCCGGGTTGTTCATGGAGGAATCGTAAAAAACGGCGATGAAGTATCAATCCTTGAAGGACGCAGATTCACTGCCGCAATTTTAGTTGCAAGTGACCGTTCCTTCCGGGGAGAACGCAAAGACGAAAGCGGCCCTGCAATCCAGGCCATTCTTGAAAAAGCCGGCTATCTGGTACTTCCTGTAAAAATTCTTCCAGATGACGAAGACGGACTTTATCAGGAGCTGATTCATATTTCCGACATACAAAAGCCGGATGTGATTTTTACTTCGGGCGGAACGGGATTTTCTCCACGGGATATGATGCCGGAAGCAACACTGCGAGCCGCTCACAAAAATGCACCGGGAATTGCAGAAGGATTACGGGCCTACAGTCTTTCTATAACCCCTCGTGCAATGCTTAGTCGTGCCGTAAGTGTTATAAGAAACAGGACCTTAATAATCAATATGCCAGGAAGCCCAAAAGCCGGAAAAGAATGCACGGAATACCTTTTACCCGTTCTTGAACATGGAATTCCAGTTTTGCGGGGCGAGGGGGATGCATGAACGTATCGCCCCTTTCAGTAACTCGGATATTTCCAGATGGCTCAAAAAAAGAAGAGCAAACACTTTCTCTAAACGAACATAATCTTGAGATTCATATAAACGGGAAAAAGATTCTTTCGCTTGTCTGCACCGATTCAAATCTTATGGAACTTGTTGCCGGAAGGCTTTTAACAAGCGGAATAATTGAAAAAAAAGCAGACATTGCGGATATCCGTTTTTGCGAAACAAAACAACGTGCATTCGTCACTCTCCAGGAAGAAATTATGTGGCAGGAAAACCAAAACACAGAACCGTCCTGCTGCACAAATAACAGGCAGCTTTTACAAAACGCCGATATTTCTGACCTACCGGTCTTAAAAACAGCCGACTGGAATAATGAATGGATTTTCGCCCTTGCAAAAGAATTTTCAAAAGACAGCACAATTCACACACACACAGCAGGAACACACCGATGCATTCTTTCTTATGACGGTAAACCTGTTTTCAGTGCAGAAGATATCGGCCGCCACAATGCATTGGACAAAGCCGTGGGATATATGCTTTTAAACGACATTCCGCAGGAAAAAGCTATTTTATTCACTTCGGGAAGAGTCCCTGTTGATATGACCGAAAAAGTAATCCGCGCAAAGGTTCCGGTTCTAGTTTCAAAGTCCGTACCAACTGCACAATCCGCAGCCTTAGCCCGAAAACACAACCTCACACTTATCTGCCGCGCGTGGAATGACAGTTTCGACCTCATCTAATAAGCATTAATGAATACCTCTATACATATTTTCAGTCTTTTATGCTAAAATTATTTCATGCGTAAATTCGAAGTAGTTTCACCCTTCCAGCCTTCCGGCGATCAGGGGCAGGCAATAGAAAAATTATCCCAGGGCTTTTTAAGAGGCGATAAATTCCAGACCTTAAAAGGTGTTACCGGCTCGGGAAAAACCTTTACCATGGCCAAAATCATCGAAGCCGTACAGCGCCCTACCCTTATCATAAGCCACAACAAAACTTTGAGTGCCCAGCTTTACCGGGAATTCAAGTCCTTCTTCCCGAACAACGCAGTTGAATATTTTGTTTCCTACTACGACTACTACCAGCCTGAAGCCTATGTTCCGGCCCGGGATCTTTATATCGAAAAAGATGCTTCCATAAATAAAGAAATTGACCAGCTTAAAATGAAGGCCACCTACAGCCTTATGGAACGGCGGGACGTAATCGTAATTGCAACCGTTTCCTGCATTTATGGTCTTGGGATGCCTGAACTTTACAAGAGCATGCGGATTCACATTGAAAAAGGCGAAACCTTAGACACTCATAAGCTTGCCCTTGAATTAAGCCACGTTCAGTACACCCGGAACGACATGATTTTAGACCGGGGAACCTTCCGCATAAAAGGGGATGTAATAGAAATCTACCCGCCTTACATGGAATTTGACGAAGCCTACAGAATCGAGCTTGACTGGGAAGAAGTTGTAAGAATCCGAAGGTTCAATGTTGTTTCCGGCGCCGTTACCGAGGAACTGGACGAAACCACAATCTACCCTGCAAAAAACTTTGTAATTCCCCAGGACCAGCTTACCGTTGCTACAGACAGAATCCAGAAGGAACTGGAAGAACGCCTTGAAGTGTTAAACGCCCAGCACAAAATCCTTGAAGCCGACCGTCTAAAAACCCGGGTAACCTACGACATGGAAATGATGAAGGAAATGGGCTACTGCTCAGGAATCGAAAACTACTCAGCCCCAATTGCAGGACGCAAACCAGGAGAACCGCCTGCAACCTTAATGCACTACTTTCCGTCGGACTTTCTCTGCATGATAGACGAAGCCCACGTTACAGTTCCACAGGTTGGCGCCATGTACGAAGGAGACAGGAGCCGCAAGCAGAATCTTGTGGATTTCGGTTTCCGCCTTCCAAGTGCCCTTGATAACCGCCCCCTAAAAGCTGATGAATTTAACAAAATGCTGAACCAGGTAATCTATGTTACCGCAACGCCCCGAAAAGAAGAAATCAAACAGTCCACACAGGTGGTGGAACAGCTTATCCGCCCGACAGGACTTTTGGACCCGATTGTAGAAGTCCGCCCGTCAGAAGGCCAGATGGAAGACATTTACCGTGAAATAAAGGAAAGAATTGCTAAAGGCGAACGAAGCCTAGTCCTTACCCTCACAAAAAAGATGGCGGAAGACCTTACCGACTACCTTACAGAGCTTGAACTTAAGGTAAAATACATCCACTCAGAAATCGACACCTTCGAACGGGTAGAAATCTTAAAATCCCTCCGCACCGGCGAAATTGACGTCTTAATCGGAATCAACCTTTTACGCGAAGGCATCGACCTTCCGGAAGTTTCCTTTATCGCCCTTCTGGATGCGGACAAGATCGGATTCCTGCGCTCAACCACATCCCTTATTCAGATTATTGGACGAGCCGCCCGCAACGCAGAAGGAAAAGTTGTCATGTACGCCGACCGCATGAGCGACGCCATGAAAGAAGCAATTGACGAAACCGCTCACCGCCGCTCCGTTCAGGAAGCCTACAACAAGGAACACGGAATAACTCCACAGACTGTAAAAAAAGAAATTCAGGATATTCTTGAACATCAGAAGGAAGAAGCAGAAGAAACAGCCCGCATTACTGTGGATACACTTAAAAAGACAGCAAACCTTTTTGATAAAAAACAGCGCGCAAAGCTCATAAAAGCCCTTACCCAGGAAATGACCGAATGTGCCGAACGTCTGGAATACGAACAGGCCGCTGCCCTTCGTGACCAAATTCGGGAAATAGAAGAGCAGTACGGAAAATAGACAGGATTATCTTAAAACAGAATCGACAAGTTTCTTAAAATCTTCGTCGATTGCAATTCCCGCAGTAGAAACGTCGTTTGCAATACTAAAAACACCATCGTCGCCCTGTACGATTGCATCTGGAGAAAGTTCTGTAACATTGTTATCATTTGCTGCAAAGGTTGTAAACATAAAGTCCTCACTTTTTCTTGAAACTGATTCCAACTCAACTACGTCGTCAGTTTGTTTTTTTTTTATATCACTCATAGAATCTTCGTCTGAATCATTTTTTTTTAGCTCCGTTTCATCAGACGCCTCCTGATTTTCACCAGTTATTGAACTTGTATCCGAAGTCAAAGAATCAAAAATATTCAGCGCATTATAAACAACGAAATTATCAACAACTGAATCGTCTATCTGCTCATCTTCATTTACTTTCACAGTATCACCAATTTTCAGTGATTCGGTTCCTTCAAACTGGGTTACTTCGCTTCTAGGTGAAGAATAAACAATTGATTCTTTACCATCTTCTACAGGTATTGAAGATTCTTCGCCTTCTTCTGCATACTCAAGAGTTTCAATTTCTTCGGCAGAAGTAATATCGGCAGTTTCACCAAGTTCATTAAGGTCTTTTGCAGATTCTTCTACAGTTTCTGCCTCTGGAATTTCTTCCACTTCACCAAGTTCTTCAACCGGTTCCGCTTCAGAAATTTCTTCTACAATTTCTGCCTCTGGAATTTCTTCCACTTCACCAAGTTCTTCAACCGGTTCCGCTTC
>CAMHIV010000089.1 GCA_946185185.1 uncultured Treponema sp.
AAATTTTATCAACGTAAAATGGACTCAAGATAAGAAAGCAAAAAAGGTAGCTGTAAATATGCTTGGTTTTGATACAATGGATTTTGAATATCAGGATGCTACAGTTTCATTGACATGTAAGTATAAAGTATTTAAAGATGCTGCTTTTATAAAGCAGTAAAAAAATCTTCGTTATAAATCAAACAGATAACTTTCATATCCGGTATCGTGTTGCGGTGCCGGATTATTTTTAAATCATTTCATCCGACAAAAGACCTGCAAGATAATAAAGTATGGCACATTCGTTTTCCTGCCAGATTCTTAAGCTTCGGTTTACGGCGCGTCAAATGTCTTTTCGTTCAGAAAATTTTCCAGAATCTTTTAGCCATTCCTGAATGCCCATATACCTGACACCCTTTTCATCCTGCCACGGAATTATAGGCTCTTTTACAAGCACAAGCTTTGAAAATGAATCCTTTATGCGCGAAAAGGAATTGGTTTCCTGAAGCCGCTTTTCTTCGTCCGCAACAGAGAGCGCAACCTGTATGTAAAGCCGCTCGCTTCCTCGGTTTGCCACAAAATCAACTTCAAGCTTAGTTCGGATGCTCTGCCCCAAAGAATTCTTTGAGTTATATTCCACCGCGCCCACATCAACATCATAGCCACGGATTTTAAGCTCGTTAAAAACAATGTTTTCCATTATGTGATTTTCTTCCTGCTGGCGGAAATTCAACCTTGCGTTCCGAAGCCCCACATCTTCATAAAAATACTTGTAAAGCGCGCCAATATGCTTTTTCCCTTTTATGTCATAGCGCTTTAGCTTTTCAACCATAAAGGCTTCCTCAAAATAATCAAGGTAAGTCTGAACCGTCGCGTCATCAATTTTAGTTTTCCTGACGCTCTTGAAAGTGTTTGAGAGCGTGGTCGAATTCACAAGCGAGCCTACAGACGACGCCGTAAAATCGAGCAAATCATCAAGGACAGATTTTTCTGACAGGATTTTATTCCGAGCCATCACATCAGACAAGTATATTTTATCAAACAAATCATGCAGGTATTTTGCCTTGTCCTGCGGTGAATTCAAACTGAGCAGGAAGGGCATTCCGCCAAAAGTAAGATATTCCTGCCATGCATTTTCGCCTTTATAGCCGTTGCAAAATTCAGAAAAAGAAAGCGGATGAACGCGGATTTCGTCACCACGACCGCGGAATTCCGTAAGAATGTCGGAAGACAGCATTTTTGAGTTTGAGCCGGTTACATAAATGTCAACATTCGGAAGCTTCATAAGCCCGTTCAAAACATCGACAAAGGTAATCGTTTCGTCGCTGTCCGGCAAATAAGGATTTTTAATCTCGGCGACTTTCTGAATCTCGTCCAAAAAAACATAATGCATTTTTGATTTGCCTTTAATAAGCGAGCGGATATGTTTTCCAAGCTCTAGCGGATTGCGGTACTGCGCGTTCAAGTCGTCGTCCAAAGCAAGCTCAATAATATGATTGTCGTCAACACCGATTGAATTCAAATACTGATGGTAAAGAGTGAACAAAAGATAAGATTTGCCGCACCGACGGATACCGGTAATGACTTTGACGAGAGAATTTTCTTTTCTGCGCTTTAACGCGTCCAAATAAACAGGCCGTTCCATATTATAACTTTCGGAAAAATTGCGTATTTCTACAATATTTCCGAAAGAAATGATAACGCATTCTAACGGTTCTGTAAAGGCAAATGGATGTTAAGCAAAACTGTATAAAATGCCGCCAAAAAAAATCGGGAAAAATTCCCGACCTACTGCGGGAAATTTACTCATGACAGCAGAAATCTTCACGAATAAAATATGTTTCATATTATCAATCTGTAATTTTGATTGGAGGAAGAACTATGTCTGAAAATTTTGAAAAAGAGATGAACTTGCAAAAGATTTTTATTGATTTTGCGATTTTATTGAACGAACGTTTTTCAAACCCCAGCGATGAACTTAATCAAATTTCGGAAGATACAATCCGCTATCTTTTTTTCTATGCTTGTACTCAAAACGGAATAAAGCCGAATGAAATTGATTTAGAGAAAAAAGGACTGTTTAATGACGAAAAAATTTCAAAGACCTCAAAGCTTGATTTATATATCAAGAGCGAAAAAATTCAAAATCTTGCCATAGAATTTAAATATCACAAAAAAGAAGGTTCTTCTAATGTTCAGCCGTATTATACTGGTCTATTGCTTTATGATTTTTTCCGTCTTCAAAATATAACTGATAAAAATGTTAGAAAACTTTCTATTTACATAGCAAGTTCTGATATGAAAAAAAAATTAGCGGAAAAATCAGAAAAATGGAAATTTGTAAAAATGATGAATATACCTATGGGCGAAGAAGATTCTATTGAATTACCAGATGGTACTGAACAAGATTCTGGTTACAAAGATCTTTTTATACGGTCTAGGGGGTCTACTAACATCAAAGACTTTGGAGCAAATGCTGATATTGCCAGCATTAAAAAAGAATCTGGATTTGACTCAGCAACTGTAAAATGTCTTTTTACAAGCCGTAATAATGGCAAAGAAGAGCTCGCCGGCGGTAACGCTTTGCGAATCTTTGAAATATTATAATAAATTTTCGGAAATAGCCGAAAGAAGGAGTTTTTTATGAGTACAGTTGTATGCGAATATTGCGGAAGACGATATCAAGAAGGAAGTGGCTATGTAACTGGTGGACGCCATTTTTGTTGTGAAGCACACCAAGAAGCTTTCTTTAACGGTTCATCAGGCAGCAGTAGTGGAGAATCAAATACAACCGTAGTACATGAGCGCAACACACCGCTTACAGCCGCTGAAATTGCATTCAAAAAATGGGAATCTAATCGGGCAGCAAAAGTAGGTGCTATACTTTTTGGATTTTTGATTCTATCTAATGCAATCTTGTGGTTTTGGAATGCCCACTCTGGCCCTGTATATGAAGAAGAGAAAAGATTGCAGGGAATTTGCAAAGAAGCTGACAAACTTATAAAGTCTGGTGATTATGAAAAAGCCTTAAAAAGAATCGAAAGAATTGAATGGAAATATGCTTTTAATGGTAAGTTTGGTGCACAGGGGTTGTTTGATAGACATTATGGTGAATGGGAGCAGAAAAAATCAGAATTTGAGAATAAGCTTGAAGAAGCAGTAGAAGATGAAGGGTATAAAAGTATTGAAGATTATATGCGCTCAAAAGGAATAGAAAAGTAACATTCATTGGGCTGCCCACTAAGTATTGTATAGAATGAACTTTACGGACAGCCCCTTTTTCTTATATAAGTGCAAAAATAAAAAGAGGGATTTATGGCGATATGTAAATATTGCGGAAAATATGTTGATGAATCACAGGCTCGGCAGGCACGATTTAGTGGTGTCAAGGAATATTACCACGAGCAATGTTACAGAACATCAGGACAGGCATCTAGAGATGCCAATACAGAAAATTGGTATCGAACATCTAAAACAGGCAAAACTATTCGTGGTATTCTGTATTTTATTTTTATAGCAGGGCTTGTATATTTGCTTATTGATTATTTCTTTCCAAGTTTGCCATCTGCTGCAAGTATTTTTATTTCTTTTTTATGCGGAATTTTGACTGCCCTAAAACCAAAATTAAGAAACAGTAAATTGCCTGTTCTGTTCCCGATTATAGTTATAGTTTTGTATTTAATATTAAAAAAATGACTGTGAAATTCTGCCATACCGTTCGCCGTGCAAGGAAAAGCGATGCTTCAAAAGCGTAACTCTCAAAAAATGAAATCGCAGACTTGCTTAGCATAATAGAAAGCGTTCCGACACAGGACACAAGCGTTTCTGACCCGTTTCTAAATAATGTGTCAAAGCGACTTGTTGCGGATATGCCTGTCTATTTTAATACAGCTTTGGGCGCTTCTTTTAATTTTGCTTTTGGTTCTCTTGATAAAATCTCTTATGAATCATTTTTACGTTCTGTATCTAACCGCACAATAATGACTTTAGTAAAATGGGGAAATAAAAATGTTCTTGTAGAAGTGGATTCGCTTCTGTTTGGAGCAATTTACTATCGCCGCACGCTTCATTTTTTGCATGAACAGCTTGTAGGCGAATCGGAAGAAAGGAATCTTCTCATAAAACAATTGATTTCTGAAATAGAAGAAAAAGGCTTTCACGAATTCACGGACGGCGAAATTCTGGAAATGCAGGAAACTGTTACAAAGCCCGTTTTACAACTTTTGTACAGGGCTTTTACCTGTTGCGGAAAAACAAATCTTCCAGATTATTCAGAAATAAAAACGGTTCAGTATCCTTCGTTGTTTCAAAATCTTCTTCCGCCACAAAAAGAGGGTGTCGTGCTTGCAATAGAAAGCGCCATTAACGGAAGCTCTGGCTTTATAAATATTTTTATGGATTTGTAAATAAGGGGGAAAAATGTCGTGTCCTGTATTAGTTGAAAAATTTAAGCTTTCAGATTTTGAGATTGAATCTGAGTACACATGCATCAATCTTTTGTATTCTTTTTATCCAAAACAGGCCGACTCCAAGATTGCAGAGATTTCAATTCCGCCTTTTTGCGTTGGTAAGGCAAAACTCGGCGTATTTTTAAGGAATTTTAGCGTTCTGCTCAATGAAATGCTTGTAAAATGGGACAAGGAAGTTGTCGCACGTCTTTTTACTGAGGCAATGCAAAAACTTTTTCCCGATGACGCGGCTGATTTTGAGCTTGGCTTTTACGAAATACGCGGCTATCTGTACTGTACGATTCAATTCAGCGAGGAAGGACACCAAAAGGCTTTTGGCTACGGATGGAACGGATCTTCTTTGGCGAGGGCGCTTTCTTCTGCGTTTATACCACCAAAGCGGACGATGTTTCAGGAAAGAGACCCTGCAATAGAAGAGGCGGCAAAACAGCTTGAAGCAATAAGGCGACACCCGCGCCGTACAAAAGGACTTCGCGAATATCTTGAAGCAGGCAACGATAATAATCAAGATGAACATAAAGATGAGAATGAGGGGGAATAAATGACTGAAACTGAATTTTTTGAAAAGATAAAGCTTACCGCACAAAATTATAAGTCAAAAAGCGACAGTGAAGCTAAAGATGAAAATCTAATTTCCTGGAAAAAAGCTACCTATCACGCCCTTTATTGCCTTGCTCCAGGAATGGCGGCAGACAGCCTTGTAATGGCGCGGCGTAAATCAGGCTCTTTGGACTCAAGCTCAGACGGCTCTTGGGAAGACGACAAAACATCACAGGAAATTACAAGAACATTTATGAATCTTTTCATAGAAAAATACGGGAGCCTTGATTCAGTTTTGGAAAAAGAAAAGCCAAACACGAAAATCAAAAAGAAAAAACAAAAAAACAGACGGCATGGAAAAAAGAACTCAATAAAAGTGCTTATGGCAACAACGGCCATGCTTTCATCAACCTTTGGCATGATGATTTTAGCACATCTAGAAGAAAAATATGATGAATCTTGCGCACTGGGAAAGCTGGAATTTCACCTTATGGAATTTTACTGGCTTCCTAAAAGAGCCGCGGCATTGCTAAATGAGGCTAAAATTCTTCCAAGAAAGAAAAAAAAGGCACAGAAAAAAGAAGCACGCGAAATGCAAGAAAGGCTTTCTTCTGTCTGGAGTGACGTGCAGAAAACCTTTAGCCAGATAAATCCTGCTGACGAAAACAGAAAAGGCGCTCTTTCTACGCTCACAGGACTTTACGCTCTTTATGACGATTGTAATAACGTAGAAGTTATGGAGATTTTAAAAGCAATCCAAACTCTGTTCTGTTTTTCAGATTCAGAAATCGAAGAAGAGAAAAAAGGGAATGACGAAAAATCTAAAGAGGAAACAAATGGAGCAGAATAATACGCAAACTGTAAGCGGATCGCTTGTCAATCTGAATGTCTTAAAAACTTTTAAGGAAAAGCATTTTGCCACGGCGACCTTGCACGGTGAAAAAAAATCTTATTCGCTGATTTTTATGCCAAAAATCTGGGAAGAAATTGGTGAGAAAATAAAAGACGGAAATTTCTATTCGTTTGAAGCGGTAGAAAATAAAATGGAAAATGAAACAAAATATGCAGTTTCTAACTTAGCATAAGGAGGTGCAAAAATGGAAAAGTCTGCCACAGAAAAAATCGCGCAGGTTCACGAGGACAGAAAATTTCTTCGCAAGCTGATTCTGGAAGAAGCCGAAAAACATGGGAATGAGGTAAAAGCAAATGTCCTCTTTGAGCTTGACTCTGAAAGTTTCGGGCTTGAAAATGAGGGCGAAATGTTGCTCCGCCGTTTTGAAGCTGAAATTGAAAATCTGATTCAGAATTTTTACAAGAAGAATGTCTGCGAATCTGGCCATGCCGTTCACCGCTCGTTTCTTGCCATAGGAGAAGAGTCACGCCGCCAGATTGAAGCCCGCTTGATTACAGAACGAAAAGACTCGCTCCGTGAGGCTCTGAAAAATGAATTGTGGACTTTTTCGGAGCTGCTTCTTCTCGGAGACCGTGATATTCAAAAGGTTCTCCGTGAAGTTGATAACGGAACACTCTCAAAAGCCCTTAAAATTTCTGACTTCAACATTCAGGATAAAATCTACCGCAATATGTCAAAAAAGGCAGCCGCAAATCTCCGCGAAGAAATAGAATATATGGAACCAATCCGCCTGATTGATGCCCGTGCTGCCCAGGACGAAATAATACGGATTATGGCACGGCTAGAAGAACAAGGCGAAATTGTGCTTGTTCGGAATCGGGATGAAAGAATGCTAGAATAGAATCCGAATGTACGTGAGCAACGAAGTGCGAGCGAGGTAGAAGCGGTTCAGGCACAGACTTCACCGAGAGTCGCTCAAAACCTGCCTTGCAAGTCTTTTCGCCTACGGCGACCAGCGACCCAAAATGATGGGAAAAAAGAAACAAACTATTCTGACAGGTAACGATGTGCTGGACTTCAACCGTTTTTACAACGGAAAAGAAGAACCTCCGATTTTCAGAAAGCAATTCATTGACCTAAAAGACAAAATTTTAGTTCCCCTTTCTTACATCAAAATCAAAAATCTGATACACTAGCGAGACAACAAAGCAGATTCGATTCTTCACAATAACGAGCAGCGATGAGCGTAAGTCCAGTTTTTGGAAACGCAATCGCTGCTTTTTGTTTTAACTAACAAATATGTGAGGTTTTTATGAAAAATTATGATTTGGGAACAGAGAAAATCGGTCAGCTTGTAAGGCATTTTTCGGTTCCATGTGTTATCAGTATGCTGGTTTCGGCTCTTTACAATATTGTGGATCAGATTTTTATAGGATGGAGTCTGGCTGGTGCTTTTGGAAATGCTGCTACAAATATCGTCTATCCTTTTACAGTTCTGGCTCTGGGGCTTTCCCTTTTAGTAGGAGACGGGGCTGCTGCAAATTTCAGTCTTGAATGGGGAAGAAATAACAAAGACCGCTCTGACAAATCTGTAGGAAACGGATTTTTACTTCTTGTGATTTTCTCAATTCTTCTCTGCCTGACCGGCTTTATTTTTAAATCACAAATTCTGAAACTCTTCGGAGCAAATCCGGAAGAAAAAACTTGTTATGATTTTGCCGTCCAGTATTTCACAGTAATCTGCACTGGCCTGCCATTCTATATGATTGGACAGGGAATGAATGCTTCAATCCGTGCTGACGGCTCTCCAAAATATGCAATGGCCTGTACCCTTGCAGGAGCAATCGCAAATCTTATCTTAGACCCGCTTTTTATTTTTGCCTTTAATATGGGAGTAAAGGGAGCTGCCATTGCTACTGTATACGGCTATGAAACATTTGCAAGTACAGGGGTGGCATTCGGCTCGGTTATTCCTCTTGCGGTTGTTGGAATCGTTATGAAGGTATTTGGAATTGTAGTTTCCATTGTGATTGGAATAAGTCTTGGAGGCCAGCCAATCATCGGCTTTAATATGGGAGCTGGAAATGTGGAGCGTGTAAAAGAAACAATCAGCACTATTACAAAAATTGTCCTTGCAATCGGCACAGTATTCTTTCTGATTTTTGAACTTGCCCCAGATTTTGTAATTTCCCTTTTTGGAAAAAACAACAGCCCGGAATATACCGAATATGCCCGACTTTGTGTCAGAATCTTTTTGAGCGGCATCATCCTTACCTGCTTTATAAAGTCTGCAGCCATCATGCTCCAGTCCCTGGGTAAAAGCGGAAAGTCAACTCTACTCGCCCTGCTCCGCGACGTAATCGTCTTTGTACCTTCTTCAATTATTCTGGCTCTTGTAAGTCATAACATCGTCACCATGCTCTGGGCTTCTTTGATTAGCGATGTGATTTCATTCGTTTTTGCCATTGCTTTTATCATGGCGGAAACAAGAAAAAATCAAGCCA
>CAMHIV010000090.1 GCA_946185185.1 uncultured Treponema sp.
TTTTTTTATATTCGGCCAGGCACTATAATTCAGTTCAGCGTAATTTTTTAAATCAACGATATTCGGAATCTCAGTTTCACCCAAAGAAAGCGCCGCAGAAATTACCTTTAAATTCTCAACATCGTAACGCTTTAACAGCGAAAACAAAAATGGATCAGGAGATGAAAAATTATCAAGAATTTTTGAATATTGTTTAATAAAATCAGAAATTGCCTGTGCTTCAATTTTATTCGCCAAAAGGCTTTCAGGAAGCTGCGGCACAGGAGATTCAAAAACAAGACTCCACAATTCAGAAAGAGATTTTGTGTCAAACAATTGAAACGCTCGTTCACCAACAAAAAGGCGGCCAAGCATAGCACTCATTTTTGCATAAGTATAAGCAGATGCTCCAGAATAATCCATAAGCACCTCTTAAGAGTTCAATAATTTGGTTAAAAGAGAATCAAAGGCCACTGTATCTTTTTCAACAGCTTCCACAGTTTCTTTATATTCATCAATGATTTTTTTGTGATTTTCAGAGAGAGCTTTTATTTTTTCACTGTAATCAGCATCAAGCTTTTGACGTAACTGTTCAACCTGCTTTTTTACAGCCTCTTCTGCTTCTGCCTGAGTTTTTGCAACTCGTTTTGCGGCTTCAGCCTTGGCTTCGGAAACAAGTACCGATGCATCTGATTCGACCTTTAACAGGTGCGAAATTACATTAACTTCCGTATCAGCCATAAACACCTCTCGTCTCTAATTAGCAGGAAGTTTCGTATTCCTTAACAATATTGCATACTTCCTGTGCAGTTTTAGCGCCCAGTAAAGCCTTATATATTCCCGGCTTCTGAAGCACTCTTGCGCAGTCAGCAAAAATACGAAGATGATGCTCAGCTTTTCCCTGCTCAAAAAGCATAAAAACTACAACATGAACCAGCGATTCTGCATAATCAGAAGAACTTACACCAGTTATATCGTAATCAACACCAGTTTTACTGATTCCTATAGCAACCACAGGAGACTGAACAGAAGTACAATTTCCATGCGGCACAGCAACACCCTTCATAACGCAGGTATTCATCTGCTCCTCTCTTTTATGAACAGAAGCAAGAATATCATCGCGCTTCAAGGATGGATTTTGACGCACAAGAAGTTCTGTCATTTCAGCAAAAAGACTATCCTTGTCAGTACTTTCAAGATTTACAATTACAGTTTCAGGCTTAAGGAAATCACTTAACATTCTTGTACCATCAAAAAAAATATTACTCAGCTTTTTCAGCGTCATTCCACCAAGATGAATCAGCAGAAGTTTCTGCAGCAGCTTCATCAGTAGCTGTTGTTTCAACAGCTGTTGTAGGAGCGAGATCTTCTTCTGAACGTGGCTTTTTATTAAGAAGAGCAAGTACAATTGTAATTGCAAAGAAAAGAACAACAAGAACTGTTGTTGTTTTTGTCAAAACACTTGCAGAGTGAGAACCAAATGCAGCTGTTCCACGACCACCCAAAAGTCCTCCCATACCATTCTGTCCGTCATCCTGAACAAGAACAAGAAGAACAAGAAGAACACAAATAATTACAAATGCAACAAGAAGGATTACACCAATAGGACCCATTTTTAAACTCCAAAACCGGAATATCCGGAATTATTCTATATTTTTAGTTCTATAATAATAAAACAATATTTACTTGTAGTCAATTAAGAAAGAAAAAGCCGGTCTCCAGAACTGAAAACCGGCTTTTTCACCTAGCGGTCTCGACACACGCTTCGAGCACTCGACCACCAGTTACTCTATGTCAATCTACTTAGATTCGATAGCGTCTACGGCGAGGTGCAAAAGGATTTTCCACCCTTTAGTTTTCTAACCTCGCCCGTAGTTTTACTTCGTAAAACTACTTAGATTCAATTGCGTCGATATAAGAAAGGTTAAGACGTCCCATCTTGTCTACTTCAAGAAGCTTAACTGGGATTACCTGCCCTTCTTTAAGAACGTCGCTTACCTTTTCTACCCGCTGCTTAGAGAGCTTAGAAATGTGGCAGAGACCTTCTTTTCCTGGAAGGATTTCTACAAAGGCACCAAAGTCCATGATGCGCTTTACAGTTCCCTGGTAGATTGTTCCTACTTCTGGATCTTCTGTAATGCCCTTAACAGCCTTCTTAGCAGCTTCTGCATTCATTCCGTTCTTAGCGTAGATTGTTACAGTTCCGTCGTCATCAGTGTTGATTGTTAAATCGTACTGAGAGCAGAGAGCCTTAACGTTCTTTCCGCCAGGTCCGATAAGGGCACCAATCTTGTCTACAGGAATCTTCATTGTAAGAATCTGTGGAGCGTTCTTAGCAAGTGGAGCTGGTTTGTCGATACATTTTTCCATGATAGAAAGAATGTGGAGACGACCCTGACGAGCCTGTTCCATAGCCTTCTTCATGATTTCAGTTGTTACACCGGCAATCTTGATATCCATCTGGAAACCAGTGATACCGTCTTTTGTTCCGGCAACCTTAAAGTCCATATCGCCAAGGTGATCTTCTTCACCAAGGATATCAGAAAGAATCTTATAGCGGCCATAAGGATTATCTCCTTCCGGTTCTGTGATAAGACCCATTGCAATACCTGCAACCATCTTCTTCATTGGAACACCGGCAGCAAGCATAGAAAGACAACCACCACAAGTAGAAGCCTGTGATGAAGAACCGTTAGATTCCATAATTTCAGATACTACACGAATAGTGTATGGGAATTCTTCGCGGCTTGGAACCATAGCAACAAGTGAGCGGCGGGCAAGGTTTCCGTGACCGATTTCGCGGCGGCCGGTTGTAAGCTTACCAGTTTCACCAACTGAATATGGCGGGAAGTTGTAGTGGAGGATGAAGTGTTCACTTCTGTCTCCGTCGATATCATCATAAGTCTGTTCATCCATTGCAGTACCAAGGGTACATACAGCAAGGGACTGAGTTTCACCACGAGTGAACAAAGCAGATCCGTGTGGAGTTGGAAGAACATTGATTTCACAAGTGATTGGGCGGATTTCATCAACCTTACGGCCATCAACGCGAACACCGTCATCAAGAATAGACTTGCGGAGAAGCTTGTACTGGATATCATCCATCAAAGCAGCAAAAAGCTTAGCCTGAACTGGATCTTCAAGCTGTTCTGCGTGATTTGCAGCAACTTCTTTGATTGTCTTAGAAATTGCAAGACCACGGCTGATTTTTGAATCTTTGAAGCAAGCTTCTTTCAAAAGTGGAGTTGCTTCAGCTTCAATTGCTTCAGCATTAGCCAAAGTTACATCGAGTGGGTTCAAAGGAAGCTTTTCCTTACCGCATTTTGCAACAAGTTCTTCCTGGAGCTTACACATATCAGTAATGAAAGCCTGAGCCTTTTCCAAAGCACCAAGCATTACTTCTTCAGAAACTTCGTTTGCACCACCTTCAACCATTGTAAAGCCTTCTTTAGTTCCGGCAACAACGATTTCAAGTTCGCCCTTTTCAATCTGTTCGAAAGTTGGGTTTACAATGTATTCGCCGTTCAAATAACCGATACGACATGCAGCGATTGGTCCGTGGAACGGAATATCAGAAATACATGTTGCAGCACTGGAAGCCAATACCGCAAGAATATCCTGAGTGTGAACACCGTCGCAAGAAACACAGGTTGGAACAATCTGAAGTTCATGACCAAAAGATGGTTCAAAAAGCGGACGCATCGGGCGGTCGATAAGACGGCTAACCAAAATTTCCTTATCCTTTGGACGACCTTCACGTTTTACAAAACCACCAGGGATTTTTCCAGCGGCATAGAATTTTTCGTTGTATTCAACTGTTACAGGAACAAAGTCCTGACCTTCTGTTACTGCACTTGAAGCACAGATAGTAGCGATAATGGCAGCTCCACCCCACTGAGCGTAAACACAACCATTAGCCTGTTTACCGATTTTTCCTGTTTCAAGGATGAGATCGGCATCTCCGAGTCTGTAAGTTACTCTTGTTACTGACATCTTTTCCTCTTTTATGTCAAAAATTCTTTCTTTTAGATCGCCCGTAAAAAGATTCCGCACAGATTCACACAAAAATAAACTTACTTAGGAGGGGCGCCTGCCCCTGCGGCTCAAAGCACAGCTTTTCGCCTACCCCCTCTAGCGGGGATACCCCGCAACGCCCCAAAATTTATTTTTGTGTGTACCCGTGCCTTTTCTAAAATCTAAAAACACACGATCTGCCGCGAAATTCATATTCGGATAACTCACGGCATAATTACCCTAACTTAATTCTATGGCATAGAAAAAAATTATTCAAGTTTCTTTTTTGCCATATAAAAAAATCCCGCTTTCCGAAGAAGGCGGGATCTGCAGAACTACTTGCGAAGTCCGAGTTCTTTGATGAATGCACGATAACCTTCGAGGTCTGTGCGTTCAAAATAGCGCAACATCTTGCGGCGCTGACCAACAACCTTAAGCAAAGCACGTTTTGCACCAGCATCCTTAGGGAATGCTTTTGTGTGTTCTGTAAGCTGTTTTGTTCTTTCTGTAAGAAGAGCGATCTGAACTTTTACAGAACCTGTGTCGCCTTCTTTTGCACCGTATTTAGATACGATTGATGATGTTGTTTCTTTTGCAAGTGCCATTGACTTACTCCTAAAAATATTTTTGCTTAATACGCGGAAAATCTGCAGGTCGCTTTCTGGAATAAGTAGAGAAAAAAATCACAGAAAGTCCGTAATAAAAAGCTGACTAAAGTTTAGCGGAATACAAAAATCGTTTCAAGTAATTTTTATTCATGAAACAAAAGTTCATTTGCCTCTGAAATAAAATCTTCGTGCAAGAGCTCACGAATTTTCGAAGAACTGATTCTTTCGCCGTTTCGTTTAAGCAGCGGCAGAAATGAAAAATCTATATTGTTGTCCCGGCAAAATGTCTCAATCTGATTTTTTCCAAAAGCCCCTCTATGACCACACTTAAAATCTTCACCCTCTGCAATGAATTTCATCTTCATAAAATCCCGAAGGGTTTCAAAAAAAGCAGAACCTTCGATATTTGCAAATTCTTCATTAAATTCGATTATAACGCAGAAATCAAAACCAAGCTTTTCGAAAACAGAAATTCGTTCTTCAAGGGTTGAGATATCACCCATATAATTATCGGAATGCTTAAATGCCGGAAGTGGCTTTTTAAAACTAATTACCCCTGAAAGAAGATTATTCTGCCTGCTGAATCGCAAAACCTCTTTAAAAAGCGTCAAATGTCCCAGATGAGGACCATCAAAAGACCCGATTGTCAGAGCCGTTCCTTTGGAAAAATAATTCAGAGCGGATTCATATTCCGCCCCGTTTAATATTTCATTCCAGACAAAAACCTTCACCCTATTTTTCCCAAAGAACTTCCGGATAATAACCAGAAGCAATCTTCTTTGCAATTTCAGCTTTTACAACTTCACGATCTTCCGGATAGGTCATTCCAAACCAGTTTTCTTCAGATGTATAAACAGTAAGTGTGCCATGACCATTTTTTATAATGTCTCCGGCAACAACAGGAAGAAGAGCTTCTGTTTTTTCAGCAGTTACATTATTTTTTATAAAGTTTTCCCAATAAGTATTAAAATCTTCAAAAGCTTTTGGCGAAAAACCAAAAAGATTCATACTTACGGTTTCTTTTCCTGTCAGCTGAACTTTTTTGTCGCCCAAATCAGAAATTACCTTATCGCCTTCAAAATAAATTTTGAGGTTTTCAACAATAGTTTCAAGCTTTCCGTTTTTTACTGTACATACACCACGGCTTACAGAACCATTACGGCTCATTGTTTTTTCCAAAACATATCCGACCATTGCATGTTCAGTAGAATTTTTATCAATTCCAGCAAGATGCTTTTCCAAAGTTTCAAATGCAGAACGCCCATAATAGTCATCAGAATTAATTACTGCAAACGGTTCGTGAATTGCTTTTTCTGCACACAAAACCGCATGAGCTGTACCCCATGGCTTTGTACGATTTGCAGACAATTTTATCTGTTCGTCAGAAAGCAAACTTTCGTGCGACTGAAAAACGTATTCAGCATCAAAATTTCGGGCAACACGGTCAAAAAGTCTTTCTCTAAAATCTTTTTCTATATCTTTTCTGATTATATATACAACCTTTCCAAAGCCTGCCTTTTTTGCATCAAAAGCAGCAAAATCCAAAAGACATTCTCCATTTTTTCCTACAGCATCAATCTGTTTAACTCCACCATAACGGCTACCCATTCCCGCTGCTAAAACTAAAAGTGTAGGTTTCATTACATTTTCTCCTGATTGAACATACCTTGTCCCCTGCATTATTCCACAATTATTGTTTCTAATGCATATTTTTAAAAGTTAGCTGCCGCTCTTCAGCTGTAGTTGTCTCTCCGGTTACTATATGATCACTTACTGTAAAAATAGAAAGAGCCTTTCTACCAAACTCCGCAGCAAGTGTTAATAATTCTGCAGTTTCCATTTCGATTCCAACTGCACCATATTTTTTCCACAACTTCCAGTTTTCATTATCATCATAAAAACGATCACTGGAAACAACTGGTCCAACCTTTACATCGATTCCCAGTTCTTTTGCTTTATTATAAGCCTTGTACAAAAGTTCAAAATCTGCCGATGGAGCAAAATGAAGTCCTCCAAAGCGCTGATTCAAAAGATATGAATCTGAACAGGCTGCATTTGCAATTACTGTATCCCGGATATGAACATCCTCTTTAACAGAACCAATTGTTCCGATTCTTATTGCTTTCTGAACTCCGTAAAAACGGAAAAGCTCATTGACATAAATAGAAAGAGACGGCTGCCCCATTCCTGTTCCCTGAACAGAAACTTTCACACCTTTATATGTACCTGTAAATCCGTACATTCCACGAACTTCGTTGTAACATACTGGATTTTCAAGAAAATTTTCAGCAATAAACTTTGCACGCAAAGGATCGCCCGGAAGTAAAACTTTATCTGCAATAGCACCTTCTGGCGCATTAATATGTGTACTCATGCCTCTGATTATAACACATAATCTGAAAAAATACTAAAAAAACACAATTCCGAATAAAGCGCCGCTTAAAATCATCAAAATAGGATGCATTTTAAATCTTGTGCGCATCCACAAAAGAAAAATGTAAAATGCAAGTGACGGCCATACAAACAAATCCTTCCATATTGAATTATTCAAAAGATCTTTCAAATCAGAAGGAACATTTACAAGCACATTGAGCGTAATACGAAGCATTATCACAAAAATCATACCGGTTGCAGCCGGTCGAAGAAAATTAAACACAG
This sequence comes from uncultured Treponema sp., assembly GCA_946185185.1. GTDB lineage: Bacteria > Spirochaetota > Spirochaetia > Treponematales > Treponemataceae > Treponema_D. The sequence goes on from CAMHIV010000090.1 coordinate 7,260, forward strand.
TCTGAACGCAGCGGTTTTCCCGGAATTGTAAAATTATCCGGGCAATAATAAGAATACAAATCAAGGAGGGCAAAACTTCTGCAATCGAAGTAATAATCGCACCGGGAACGCCGTAAAACTTGTAGCCCATAAATGTAGCCATATTTACGCCCACCGGACCAGGTGTGGATTCCGAAATTGCAATCATGTTGTAGAAAAGTTCAGGAGAAATAAGACCCTTATCCACGACAGTCTGCTGCATTAGAGTTATTGCAACAAGACCGCCCCCAATTGTAAAAAGACCTATATAAAAAAAAGTGCAGAATAACCACAAAAGAGAAACATCTTCCATTTTACTTTCTCCAAAAATAAACACCTAGAGCAAGAATGGCTGTTCCAAGTATCACGAAATAGGAAGGAACCTCAAAAAAATAAATCAGGACAAAAGAAGCCGCCATAATCAAAAAGCTTGCAGCACCCTTACAAGTCTTTTTTACAAAATTAAAATTTGCATCTGTGATTAGAGCGGCAACAGCAACATTTATTCCCTTAAGAGCTTTTTGAACAAGAGGATACTGATCTATTGAAGAAATTAAGGCTGCAAGCAGAGTAATAATAAAAATGCTTGGAGTAATTATTCCCAAAGTTGCAAAAATTCCGCCGGCAATTCCCCTCCGTTTAAAGCCTACAAAAGTTGCAACATTCACAGCGATAATTCCTGGAGTTGACTGCCCTACCGCATAATAATCCAATAGCTCATCATCAGTAATCCAGCCCTTAGAATGAACAAGCTCATCCTGCATCATAGGAAGCATTGCGTAGCCTCCGCCGAATGTGAATGAGCCTATTCTTAAAAAAGTTAAATATAATTCGACAAAAACATTCATAAGATTACACAGAATCCAAACTCTGCGCTCTTATACTAACCTTTTACTGCACCCGCCGCAATGCCCTTAATTATATACTTCTGAAGTCCAAGATAAAAAGCAATAATTGGAATCGAAGAAATAGTAAGAGATGCACACATAGGACCGTAATCTTTCATGAACTGCCCGTTAAAACGCATCTGTGCAAGCT
>CAMHIV010000091.1 GCA_946185185.1 uncultured Treponema sp.
AAAATATCTAATAAACTTTTTTTCAAATCCTCTTCAATCTTCAAAGCTGCACGGCGATTTGCAGTTCTAGAATCAAATCCAGACTGCTTATCCATTTTTTTTGAAAATGACAGTTTAATTTCGTTTTTCTTTTTTAATGCTAATGAATACGATGAAGAAACTTCATATGTTGTTTCTGTCTTTTGTGCAGATGTAAAATTTACTTTGCACTCACAAATACAAGTTGCAGAATCTTTATCAGTAATTCCAAAGGCCATGCTCGTAAAAAAATCTTCAATGCAAGACTTAAATCTGTTCTCAATGTCACCTTCAACCTGAACATAAAGTAAATTTTTTGCTCTTAACCCTTGCAGGTTCATAATTGATTCATTTGCTAAAAGATTAACTGTTTCATAGGAAGCTGTTTTTTTGGGACTTATAGCCCTTGCAAAATCATAGACTTCATAAAACTCTGACAGAACTCTTCTTGCTTTTTGAATTCCTAAAAGCTTTTCAAAATCATCTTCTATTACTAATGCTTTCTGATACTCAGGAATAAAAATATCTAAGCCAAGATTTAACTTTGGTTTGACATAATCAAAAGCTCTGTCTCGATCAATATAAGCAACGACGCAATACATTCCTAGTGATTCTGAATAGAATGCTGCTGTATATTCCATGGAATACAAAAGATTATCCGTTTTTATGGAAGATTTTTGAGAAACAGAACTATTGTCATCATCAAGACAATACTCTACAGAACTTTCTATATGAGACTTTATATATTCAGAAATCTGTTCTGCAGCCTTGTTCTGAGCAACCTCCGAGCTAGAACCATAAGAAAAAGCAGAAAGAAATTGCGTTGAAGGAAACATAGAAAGCCTTCCCTCATCTGTCATCCAAATGGGAGAAGGGTTTCTTTCATTGAGAGTATTTTTCTTTGTTTTTGCTGAACATGCAACGCAAGCTGCAATTACAAAAATGGTGAGAATAAATACTTTTTTCATCTTTTAATTACAGAGCAACGTCCAAAAGAATACCAACTCCAGTTTCCAATGCTTTCATCCAATCAACATCCGAAGATTTTGATGCAGAAGAAGTCTGTGAAGGCTGATTCTGAACGTTATCCAATTTTTCTGAAATTTCTTTTAAAACTTCAGAATCAGATTTTTCTTTCTGTACAGTAGTATCTTCATAAAGGCTCTGTATAGTTTTTGCCATTTTTACCTGGGCAGCACTCTCTGGAATTGCAGGAATTACCTGTGCCAGGAAGCTCTTTAATGTCTTTGCCCAGTCTTCTTTTGAAACTTTATATACAGAATAACATAGGAATTCTTTGTACTGAGAACCTGTTTCTTTATTTGATGTGAGTATTTCCTGATAGAATTGAGTTACAAGCTCATGACCTGTTAAATCAACTTTTGCAAGTGTTGCAGCGTTTGATGTGGCTTCTGTATAGCCTTCGTTATTGAGAGTTGCAGCGGCTTCTGAAACAACTTTTGTTTTAAGCTCTTCTGCACGCATTGCATTGTAATTAACTCTTGAAGCAGCCATTGCTGTATCACGAGTTTTTGTCGAAGCAACAGAATATTTTACTATATATTCTGAAGAAATTCCGAATTCTTGTTTTACTAATGAATCATTACCTTTTACAAGCTTTTTAAGCCATTCAGGTTTTGCTTCACCGTCCAAATTTCTATTTGTCCAGTCAACAATTTCCTGTGTTGTTGTTGCACTTTCAGCAATCTTTGTCTGATTTACAGACTTAGTTGAAGAGCACCCCCCCCCTACAAAAATATAGGTAAACAACACAACCGTTAAAATACCATTGATTTTTTTCATTTTGGCCACATCTCCTAATGTTTTATTTATTTCATTCTAATAAATGGGGAAAAAAGTTTAAAGTATATTAAAATCATATCTATATTTAATATTCCTATAAATCCATCTTCACGTGGTAAAAACGCATATCCAGAAACAATTAGTTTTGCACTGTCCTTGATTTCATCAAATTCATTTTTAAGCATACTGAATTTTAACCTCTTCTGACATAAAAATACGTCTGGTCAAGGCACGCTATCGCTTAAAACCTTGAATCAGCCAACAGCAACTGCAAAAGTTGCCGAAACCATACAATTTTCAAGAATTAAAAACAAAGCGGTGACTTCTAAGAATCACCGCCCGTATGATTTGTGCCGCACCAGAGGAGTCGGCAACGAAATTGGTTTGACACGCAGTCCTCCAGGACTGTCGTGTTCATAGTGTTTTATGCGGTTCGCCTTAGGCGTATCCGCATAAAACTATTTGCTTAAAAGATTATTCAAACTAGCCACAAACTTGCTAGGTTCCTTCAATTCAACCCCAGCAATAAGCAAAGCCTGGTCCAGCAATACTTCAGCTGCATCCGCAATAAATGCCTCGTCCGAACTATCCCTAACCTTAGCAAGGATCGGGTGATCGCCGTTTACTTCAAGGATTGGTTTCATTTCAGGGCCCTGCTGTCCCATGGCTTTCATCATCTGAACCATCTGCCAGCTTGGGTCGTTTTCGTCTACTACGATACATGAAGGGTTTTCGCCGCTCAAAGTTTTTGAAAGTTTAACTTCCTTTACTTTGTCGCCCAAAGCCTTCTGGAGTTTTTCTGTTACAGGTTTAAATTCTTCTTCCTTCTTTTTAGCTTCTTCCTTGTCTACTCCAAGGTCTTCGTCGCTGCCACTTCTGTTTACAGCTTTAAGTTCAAAGTCTTTGTATTTTCCGTAGCCGCCGATTACGATTTCGTCGATGTCGTCGTCAAGAACAAGTACTTCAAAGCCCTTGTTTACATAAGCCTTAAGAAGTGGGTTTGCACGCATGTTCTTTTCGTCGCTGCCAGTAATATAGTAGATTGCCTTCTGTTCCGGCTTCATTCGCTGAACGTAATCTGCAAAGCTTGTGTAGTTGTCGTCGCCAGTTCCGCTTGCATCTGTAGACTTAAAGCGAACAATTTCTGCAATCTCTTCGCGGTTTGCATAGTCGCCGTAAAGACCTTCCTTCATCGGGCGGTTATAGTTCTTTACAAACTTGTTCCACTTTTCAATTGCCTTTTTGTCGTCTTCGGAACGCTTACTTTCTTCAACTTTTTTAGCCTTGTCACTAGCTTCGCCCATCTTCTTGAATTCGCTGAGGAGCTTCTTTACAGATGCACTCTTAATGTTTTCAAGAATTCTGTTCTGTTGAAGGATTTCACGGCTTACGTTCAATGGTAAGTCTTCACTATCAATTACACCGCGAACGAATCTTAAATAAGCAGGAAGCAATTCCCGGTCATCGTCTGTGATGAATACTCGTTTTACATAAAGTTTTACGCCACTCTTGTAGTCAGCCTGGTACATGTCAAAAGGTGCTGTCTGTGGAACATAGAACAATGTTGTATATTCCTGAGTTCCTTCAGCATGTGTGTGAACGTAGTGAAGCGGATCCTGTCCGTCGTGACCGATTGTCTTGTAGAATTCATTGTAATCAGCATCCTTAAGTTCGCTCTTTGATTTTTTCCAGAGGGCACTGGCGCTGTTTACCTGGTCAACTTTGTTTTCTGTTGATTTTACATTTCCCTTGTCGTCGTATTCATTTTTTTCATAATGAAGGTAAATTGGGAATGCAATGTGGTCGCTGTAACGCTTGATAAGTTCTTCAATCTTCCATCGGCTAGCGTATTCTTTGCTTTCATCATTCAGAGTCATAACGATTGCAGAACCGCTCTTTGAAGCATCGTCAAATCCGTATTTTTTAGCTGATTCCGATTCTGCTGAAACTTCGTCCAAATCGTATGAGTTTGTTCCGTCGCTTGCCCAGTGCCAGATTTTTCCGTCACCTGCAGCTTTTCGTGTATAAACGTCGATTTTTTTTGCAGCCATGAATGCAGAGTAGAAACCTACACCAAACTGACCGATTAAATTGCTGTCTTTTGTTGCTTCCTGAGTCAATTTTGAAAGGAAAGCCTTTGTTCCAGAACGGGCGATTGTACCAAGGTTGTTCTGCAAATCTTCGTCAGTCATACCAATACCAGTATCCTGAACAACAAGAACGCCCGCCTTATCGTCAAAAGAAATATCAAGGCGTGGTTCAAACTTAATGTTTTTGAAAGCCTCGTCGCTTACTGTAAGATACTTGAGCTTATCCAGAGCATCCGAACCGTTACTTACAATTTCGCGCAAAAAAATGTCTTTGTTTGAATACAAAGAATGAATTAAAAGTTGTAAAAGCTGATTTACTTCAGTTTGAAATTCGTGTTTTGCCATGTGTGTTCCTCGTTTTATTTAAATATAATAAATTCCAGGCACAAATGACAAATTTTTTTTAATTTAATGTTCACCGCCGATATGCCAAACGAATGACAAACTTGGAATAATGTTAAATTCTACAAAGTCATGAAGCATTCCAGCATTGTCAGCATTATCTATATCCAGATACCATCCCCAGAAATACAATGAACTTTCAACGCCTAAGTTTAGACCAAAGTATTTATTGAATAGAAAAGTCGTATCTAATTTTAGCCCTGGACCTACAAGAGTTTCTATAAAAGTATCACTTCCAAATTCGTAAAACTTCTGTTCAATTGCAAGAGGACCTCCAATCCTTAATTTTACTTTGTCATTAAAATACTGAACAAATTCCACGCCCTGGATACTATGAGTTTTTACTTTGAGTTCTGGATATGAATAATAGAACAATCCAAAGAAATTGATATTACTTTCTTCTTTTTCCAATGGAAATAAAAAATCATAATCTAAAAAGATTCCAAAATGCTTTGTAATTTCTACATCAATACCTAAATCAAAACCAAAAGAATTTCGTTCATCCTTTGCATCATAAGTAGCCTGTTCAAAAAACTTATTATACCCGTATACTCCACCAAGTTTTAAATCCGTAGTGGCTTTTGCAAAAAGACTGCTCGAACAAAGGAATATCAGCGAAAAAAATACAATTTTTAATTTCATAAACAATTCTCCAGTAAAACTTTTTTAAATATTATAAATTTCCGTTCAAAAATTCAATAAGCTTTACTCTATTCCTTTGTATTCGTACCCTGCGTCAACAACTGCTTTTTCAAAAAGTTTTTCATCTACATCTTTTGAAAGTTCTACAATTGCTGTGGCTTTTTCGTGACTGGTTACGGCGCTTACAACTCCGTCGATTTTTTCGAGTGCGTCCTTTACATGTTTTTCACAGTGCTGGCACATCATTCCTTCAACTTTTAATGTCTTTTTCATAGTTTTTTCCTTCCTTTCTATTTTTTTTCCGTTTGAAATGTTTTTATCTCCAAGTTTTACAAAATTCAAGCGCAGGGCATTCATTACAACGCAGAAACTGCTCAAACTCATTGCGGCAGCTCCAAACATTGGATTTAAAGTCCAGCCGAATAAATGAATATACGCGCCGGCCGCAAGAGGAATTCCTATCACATTATAAATAAATGCCCAGAACAAATTTTCTTTTATGTTTATCAATGTTTTTCGGCTCAACTTAACCGCTTTCACGGCATCCATCAGACTGGAATTCATAAGAACTACATCTGCTGCATCCAGAGCAACATCTGTTCCGGCACCAATTGCAATTCCAACATCTGCCTGGGTTAGGGCAGGGGCGTCGTTTATTCCATCGCCAATCATCAAAACTCGTGCATTTTTTTGAAGACGACGAATAACTTCAAGTTTGCCATCTGGAAGCACACCCGCAATCACTTCGTCCACGCCAGCTTGTCGACCAATTTCCTTCGCGGTGATTTCGTTATCACCGGTTAACATTACAACTTTTTTTCCAAGCTTTCGAAGTTCCAGAATCGCAGCGGGACTATCTTCTTTCATTCCATCGCATACCGATACAATTCCCAAAAGTTCAGCCGGAATATTTTCCTTCTGAATTGCGAATAAAACCGGCGTCTTTCCTTCCACAGAAAGCTTATCGCATTCATTTTTCGCATTTAAAAGTTCATCATTTTCAAAATTGCAGTTTTCTTCAATAAAATTAAGATTTCCTGCAAAAAACTTATTATTATCATCGCTAGTTTTTTCAGTTGCCCAGACGCCTTTTCCGCCTACAGATGTAAATCCAGATAGTTGAATATTTTCTGCCTTTCCACCTTCTTCAATTGCTTTTGCGCATAAAGCTTTTGCAATCGGATGTTCGCTTCTAGATTCAAGTGTAAGAACAATATCCCAAAGATTATGATTACCGAGCCCTGTTGAAATAACATCTGAAACTGACATTTCGCCTTTTGTGATAGTGCCGGTTTTATCGAGCACAACTACATCCGCTTTGCCTGCTATTTCAAGACTTTCTGCAGTTTTAAAAAGGATTCCGTTTCTGGCGCCCTTACCGTTTCCAACCATGATTGCAACAGGTGTGGCAAGACCAAGTGCACAGGGACAGCTGATTACAAGCACGCTTATTCCACGGGCAAGTGCAAACCCTGTTTCCGAACCCGTAAGTTTCCAGACAACAAATGTTAACAGCGCAATTGCAATTACCGAAGGAACAAAAACGCCGCTAACCTTATCTGCAATTTTTGCAATCGGCGCCTTTGTGGTGGCTGCATCACTTACCATCTGAATAATCTGATTCAGTGTTGTATCTTTGCCAATTTTTGTTGCTTTGCATTTTAAAAATCCACTTTGATTTAAGGTTCCGCTGAACACTCGGCTTCCGGCAGCTTTTTCGCACGGCAAACTTTCTCCGGTAAGACTTGCTTCGTTTACAGCTGATTCACCTTCTTCTACTACGCCATCCACAGGAATGCTTTCCCCAGGGCGGACAACAAAAATATCACCGATAACCAGCTGTTCAACATCGATTTGGATTTCTTTTCCATCCCGAATCACTCTTGCAGTTTTTGGCGCAAGTTTCATCAAACTTTTAAGTGCATCCGTTGTTCGCCCCTTTGATTTTGCTTCAAGCGTTTTTCCAACCGTAATCAAAGTCAAAATCATTGCGCTGGATTCAAAATAAAGATTTCCCATAAGTTTATGAGCCAGCTCCTGATTTCCATCCGCTACAGCTTTTGTCATCAAAAAAAGAACCAAAACGCTCCACAAAAAAGAAACCCCGGAACCCATAGCAACCAGAGTGTCCATATTTGCAGAAAAATGAAAGAGCGCCTTAAATCCGCTTCTAAAAAATTTTTGATTTATAAAAAGTACGATTACACAAAGAATCAGCTGCACAAGAGACACAGCGACATGATTTCCAGCAAAAAAAGGAGGAAGCGGAAATCCAAGCATCATATGTCCCATCGAAAAATACATAAGAACTGCAAGAAAAATCACTGACCAAACCAGGCGCTTCAAAAGCAAAGGTGTTTCAGTATCCTTTAAAACTTCTTCTGTCTTTGCATCCTGATTTTTATTTACATTTTTTGCGCCATAACCTGCATTTTCCACAGCACGAATTATTTCAGAATCTTGTGCCGTTCCTTCAACGCTCATCGAATTTGTAAGAAGACTTACGGCAACATTTTGAACGCCGCAGACACCATTCACAGCTTTTTCAATTCTTGCTGCACAGGCTGCACAACTCATTCCTGTCAGTTCGTATTTTTCCATTGGCTACCTCAATCTTTTCAACATCCAGACAAGTTCATCGATATACTTGTCATCCCCGGTTTCCAGGCGTTTTTCAATGCAGCAGCGAATATTATTATTCAAAACTTCATATGAAAAACTTGCCAGCGCCGCTTTTGTTGCATTCGTCTGAATCAAAATTTCAGAACAAGGTTTATCCGCCTCAATCATTCTCTGAAGTCCATTAATCTGTCCTTCGATTTTGCTCAGGCGATTAATCAATGCCCGTTTTATTTCTTCCTTGCTTAATTCTTCTTCCTTATGCGCTGCCATAAAATGCTCCTAATCATCCTGATCAATAAAAAAATACCCCCTGATGGTAAGCCTGTCAACTACCTACAGGGGGTACATTAAATTATTTTTCTCAATATCAGCTTCGAAATTATCTTTCGTAAGTCTTCAAGATTGATTCTGAAACCTGCAGCTTACTTTGTCGAAGATTCATCGCCTGCTTTTCAATGTACTTATGTGCCTGAGGTTCGGTCATCTGAAGATACTGAATCAAAATACACTTTGCTCGGTCAATCAAACGAATTTCATCAATTTTTTTCTGCAATTTTAATTTTGTTCGGTTTTATCTTTTTTCTTTTTATATAAAATATTTTTGATAATTTTATAACTTTAATGAGATCGGAAGAGCACACGTCTGAACTCCAGTCAC